>NZ_AZAY01000048.1 GCF_001021165.1 Marinitoga sp. 1197 | reverse complement strand
TAATGGCCAATTTGTTCTGGATTATATGGATCGGATATATCTATAATGACCAATCCATTATAGTCATCCGCAACGAAAGCTAAATTGTCTTTTACATATACTCCATTTGCCCACTTAGTATCGTAATGGCCAATTTGTTCTGGATTATATGGATCGGATATATCAATTATTAATAGTCCTTCTATACCAGCAGCTACCGCTATAATATTTTTATTAACATTCTCTTTTCTTGTAGTAAAAGACCAAATTGAACCTGATGTAGAATTACCATTATTATCTTTAACTATTATTTTCCAATAGTATGTTGTATTAGGATCTAATCCATTTAGAGGATATGATGTATCTGTATAATTTTCTGCAATTAATTCTAATTTATTAATATCTGTTCCAAAATAAATATCATATTTTAATTCATGTCCATCTAAATCAGTAACATTCCATTTTAATGTGGGATCTAAACTAACATTTGTAGCGTTATTTTCTGGTTCTATTAAATTTGGAGATAATGATGGAGTATTTTCTTTGGTTGTAAATTCCCATATCTCTCCTTCTGTCTTTCCATTATATTTATCTTTTGCAATTATTTTCCAGTAATATTTTGTATTAGGATCTAATCCATTTAGAGGATATGATGTATCTGTATAATTTTCTACAATTAAATTTAAATTATTAATATCTGTTCCAAAATAAATATCATATTTTAATTCATGCCCATCTAAATCAGTAACATTCCATTTCAATGTAGGATTTAAACTAACATTTGTAGCGTTATTTTCTGGTTCTATTAGATTTGGAGATGATGGTGGAGTATTTTCTTTGGTTGTAAATTCCCATATCTCTCCTTCTGTCTTTGCTCCTTTACTGTCTATACTATCTATTTTCCAATAATATGTTGTGTTCGGTTCTAATCCAATTACTTGATATTTAGTTTTTGCTGTTTTATTTTCCATTAAATTCAAATTTTCTTTATTTTTCCCTAAATATACGTCATAATTCAAATTTGTTCCGTTTTCTTCATCATAACCTTCCCATTTTAATGTTATTTTTAATGGAATATTTGTGCTATGGTTTATCGGATATACTTCAAGTGCTTTTGATGGTGGGATATTGTTTTCATTTAAACATCCTGATAAAAATACTATTATTAACAATACTAATAAAGATAACCTTCTTTTCATTTTATTCACCACCTTGTGTATAATGTTTTTGTAAAAATAATAAAAATGATAAATTATTTTAAAGATTTGATTCTAACTCTGAGTTATTATATAACTATAGTAATTCTATCTCCTTGTGCGTCGATTATGTCTATTATTTTTCTGCTTTCTATATCTATCATTACTGTTCAATATGTTTATCTTTTTTTTATCACAAAGTCATCTTAATACATACTTTTCTTATTTTTTCTTTATATAATAGTTTATACTTACAATTAATTAATTAATTAAAAAATTAACGTCATTAATATATCTTTGATATACTAATTATGTTAGAATTTCAAAAAATAGATATCATTTTCAGGTTATAACCTTATTTTACAAAAAATTTACTTATGTTTACCTAAAGTCTATTATATCGCTTTTATTAATATTTTGTCAACACTCTTTTAAATAAAAAAACTGCTTTTTCAGCAGTTCTTTGATTAATGTTATTTTAATCTATATTTCTTTTTTACTTTTTTGATTTCATCTCTGTATTTTGCTGCATCTTCATATCTTAGTTCTGATGCGGCTTTAAACATTTCTAATTCCAGTAGTTGTATATATTCTTCTGGTGTTGTATTTTCAGCAACTTCAAATATAAATTCTGGTTTTTCAACTTTTTCCATAAATTGTTCAAATATATTTTTAGGTAGTTCTTTTATTATACTTTTTGGTTTTATATTATTTCTTTCATTATAATCCATTTGCAATTTTCTTCTTCTATTTGTTTCGTAAATAGCGTTTTGCATTGCTTCTGTAATTTTATCTGCATACAATATAACTTTTCCATTTATATTTCTTGCAGCACGGCCTATTGTCTGGATTAATGTAGTTTCTGATCTTAAAAATCCTTCTCTATCAGAATCCATTATAGCAACTAGTGAAACTTCCGGTAGGTCAAGCCCTTCTCTTAATAAATTAACTCCAATAACAACATCTACATCTCCACTTCTTAGTTTTCTTACTACTTCAGATCTTTCCATAGCATCCAATTCAGAATGTAAATAAGTTGCTTTTATTCCAATTAGATTTAGATGATCCGCAAGCATTTCTGCATCTTTTTTTGTTAAGACAACGGCTATTGCTCTTTCGTTTCTTTTAATAACTTTTTGCAATTCATCTATAAAATCATCAACCTGCCCTATAGTAGGTTTAACAAGTACTTCTGGATCTATTAGTCCAGTTGGTCTTATTATTTGTTCGACAATCTGGTTAGAATGTTCAAATTCAAATGGTCCTGGAGTTGCAGAAACGAAAATCGTTTGACCTATCTTTGATAAAAATTCTTCAAATTTTAAAGGTCTATTATCATATGCAGAAGGTAATCTGAAACCGTATTCGATTAAGTTTCTTTTTCTTGAATGATCCCCAGCCCACATAGCTCTTAATTGGGGTATTGCTATATGAGATTCGTCAATAAAGGTTATAAAATCTTTGTCAAAATAATCGAGTAATGTCCATGGTGGATCTCCTGGATTTCTATTATCAAAGTGTCTGGAATAATTTTCAATACCTTTACAATGGCCAAGTGTTTCAAGTAATTCCATATCCATTAAGGTACGTTGCTTTAGCCTTTGGGATTCAAGTAATTTCCCCATTTTTTGAAATTCGTTTATTCTTATTTCTAATTCTTTTTTTATGGAGTCAATTGCCCTCTGGATTTTTTCTTCTGTTGTGACAAATTCACTGGCAGGATAAATGGTAATTTTATCAAAAAATTCTATTTTTGTTCTATTCAATATATCAAAAGAATAAATTCTTTCAATTTCATCATCAAAAAATTCTATTCTAATTCCAAAATCTTCATATGGAGGGTAGATTTCAAGAATATCTCCTTTAAATCTAAAATTTCCACCGGTATGCTTATCTTCAGAACGGGTATATAACATTTTTGCTAGTGATTCTAAAATGAATCTTCTTTTATATTCTTTTCCAATCTGTAGTTTTAAATTTATATTTGCAAAATCTTCCGGATTACCTGAAGCGTAAATAGTTGAAACACTTGCAACAACTATAACATCTCTTCTTGTTAATATAGATTTTAGTGTAGAAAGCCTCATTTTTTGTAAAACGTCATTTATTGTTGCATCTTTTTCAATGTACATATCTCGTCCGGGTAAATATGCTTCTGGTTGATAATAGTCATAATAGCTAATAAAAAATTCTACTTTGTTTTCTGGGAAAAAATCTTTAAATTCTCTATATAATTGTACGGCAAGTATTTTGTTTGGGGATAATATAAGTGTTGGTCTGTTTAATTTTTCAATAACATTGGCCATTGTGAAGGTTTTTCCAGAGCCGGTTACACCAAGTAGGGTTTGAAATCTGTAATTTTTATTAATTCCATCTATTATTTTTTTTATAGCTTCTGGCTGATCGCCTTGTGGTTTATATTTTGAATTTAATTTAAATTTGGTCATATACATCACCTTCTTTTAAAAATACACCATTTACGCTTAGATTTTTTAATTATACATGATCTAAAAAGTTTCAAATGCAACGAAGATTCGAAGATTGCCCCTACACGCTACCGCTCTCCTTTCCCCTTAGATTTTTTATATTAAAAAATCTAAGGGGAAAAAGGATTTATAATTAAATAATAAAAATCATTTATCTTATATACTATAAAATCCCAATTGTGTTAACAATTGGGATTTATTTTATTTTTTTACCAATTCTAATTTTAATCTTGCATATACAGGGATACCGTTTAGATAAGGTGGATAATATTCACCTTCGATTAGAGGTAATGCGTATTCAATAAATTTTTCATTTACAAACATACCGTCTTCGGTTATGAATTCTTCTGGAATTAATTTTGTTTCATTTGCAACATTTTCTAAAGATATTAATTTTGTTTTGCTTAAATAGGGGTTGTTATATATTCTTTCTATTCCAACCATATATCCACTATATCCTTCTAATGCATATTTTACAGCCATTGTTCCAACTTCTATAGCCTCATTAACATCTATCTGACTTGATATATGTCTTCCACTTCTTTGTAAATAATCAGGTACTGCATAATGCGTTTTTATATTTAACTCTGTTTTTATTAAATTTGCTAAAGTTGAACCAATTCCACCTAATTGAACATTTCCAAAATTATCTTGATAGCCTCTCGCGGCAACAAATGTACCATCTTCGTATTTTATACCTTCAGATGCAGCTATAGAACAATATCCGTATCTTTTAATTGTATTCTGGATTTTTTCAAAGAATTTTTCTTTGTGAAAAGGCACTTCAGGTATTAAAATGATATGTGGACCATCACTTTCATGTCTTTTAGCCAATGCAGTTGAAGCAGCAACCCAGCCTGCATGCCTTCCCATTGTTTCTAATATAAATACCTTTGTGGAATCTGCTGCCATACTTTTAACATCTAATGTTCCTTCTAAAATAGAAACCGATAAATATTTTGCAATAGACCCAAATCCTGGGGTATGGTCAGTTTCTGGTAAGTCATTATCCACTGTTTTTGGCACACCAATGACCCTTAAATCATAATTTATTTTTTGTGCATATTGGTGAATTTTGTTAGCTGTATCCATTGAATCATTTCCACCATTGTAAAAAAAGTAATGTATGTTATATTTTTCAAATATTTCAAATATTTTTTGAAATTCTTCTTCTGTTTTTAATTTCCTTCTACAAGAACCAAATGCGCTGGATGGTGTGAATTTTAATAATTCAATTTGATCAGGATCTTCTTTACTCATATCAGCTAATTTTTCATTAAAAACGCCGTTAATTCCATTAATGGCAACATATATATTATCAATTTTTTCAGAATTTAAAGCCGCTTTTATTACACCATATGCTGATGCATTTATAACACTTGTTACACCACCTGATTGTGCATATATAGCATTTTTCATGTTAATCCCTCCAATATAACAATTTTAATTTATAACTTATTTATAGAATGTTTAAAAAGTTTCAAATGAAAAGAAGACTCGAGGATTGCCCTTACACGCTACCGCGGGTATAGGATAAAAGATTTTTATTATATAATTATAAATCTTTTTCCCTTAGATTTTTTATCCTAAAAAATCTAAGCGTAAATGAAAGCCGTCAAAATTACATGGATGTAATGCCGTGAAACAATACACGATGTATTGTTTGAGCGACGGCTGAGAATGAATAATTTTAAGGATAATCGCTGTCTGAGTGAATTTGACTTTTTAGATATTCTTCTTATTTAAAAAGTCAAACAAGCGGAAACTTGAGGAGCAAAATTATATAGAAAAAATAAAAAATATCCCCATCTTATGACAGGGATATTTTAGCATATTAAAGCTTCATTTAAAAAAAGATTTGTAAATATCATATAACAATTTTTCAGAAGAATAAAGCGAAAACTTTAAATAATATATAAGACACAATAGCAGCTGCTGGAACTGTTAAAAACCATGAAACAAATATGTCTTTGATAACTCCCAGGTTAATTGAACCGGTACCTCTGGCTAACCCATTTCCTATAACAGAACCAACTACTGTATGTGTTGTTGATATTGGCATTCCCATATTTGAAGCTAATAATACTGTTGTTGCGGTTGAAAAGTCTATTGCGAATCCTCTTGAATTGTTTAACTCTGTAATTTCTGTTCCAACTGTTTTCATTACTCTGCTTCCCCATATTGCAACACCTATAGCTATACCTAAACCACCTAATGCGAGAATATATCTTGGAATTTCAGCTTTGGCACCAACTGTACCTGTTACTACAGCAGCATATATAGCAGCTACGGGACCAATTGCATTAGCAACATCATTGGCACCATGGGCTAATGCAACATAACATGAAGTAACAACCTGAGATTTTCTGAATATTTCCTCAACATATACATAAGGATCATCTGAAACATTTTTCAATTTTATTATTATATAAATCATAATTATTAAAGACATAAATATTCCAAAAAGTATAGCATATAATATAGCTTTAAAGGTTATCGGAATATGAAGTGTTTTTACTATAAAAGAAAGACCTATGATAAATGCAGCTAATCCAAGAAAGAATGGAATCCAAATTTTGGAGTTTTTCTTGATATTTTTACTATGAAGAATAGTTGCAGAAATAGCTTTAAACATTGCAAATGAAACTGCTAAACCAACTAAAGGAGAAATGATCCAGCTTAAGGTAATGGTAATGATTTTAGACCAGTTAACTACTGCAAGCCCACCTGCGGCAATACCATAACCAACCATTCCACCAACGATTGAATGTGTTGTTGAAACAGGCCACGATTTATATGTTGCAATTGCAAGCCATATAGTAGCACCAAGTAAAGCAGCCATAGAACCCCATATAACCAGTTTTGGATCTGCTAAAATGTCTAAATGTAGGATTCCTTTCCTTATAGTGTCTGTAACTTGTTTTCCGAAAAACGTGGCTCCAACGAATTCCAACACACCAGCAATTACAACAGCCTGTTTAGGAGTTATGGCTTTAGCTCCAACAGCGGTAGCCATAGAATTAGCAACATCATTGGCACCAATTGCTAATGCCATTCCAAATCCTATTAATAGTCCGATAATAAGTATCGCGCTCACGATATTCCTCCTTTATTCATTTATTAGAATATGTACTCTATCACATACGTTTTGGGTTACGTCTGCTATTCTTGCAAGTAATAAAATTAATTCTCTAATATATAAGAAATCAATAGGGTGTATATTATTTTTTTGTGAATAAAGCCATTTTCCAAACTCAAACAGTCTATTATCTATATCTTTTTCAAACCATTTCATTTCTGAAATATCTTTTTCTTCAGAAGAAATGGTTGATTTTGAAAAGTCTGATTCGAGTATTACATTTATATATTTTACAGTTTTTTTGAAATGATCTAACATTTTTTCAATTTCATCAACTACAGAATATATCATTTTTTTATGTTCTTCATCAAACTCTATTCTATTAAAAGTCATTTTTTTTGCGACATCTTCTATCAAATCTATTATTTTATCTTGTAAGTCAATGAAATTCAATAATTCAGATCTTTCAAATCTGTATAAGTGTCCTCTTTTTAAATATTGTCGAAAGTTTCTTTTTATATCATCTGCGTCATCTTCTAATTTATCAATTTTGTTTACTATATCATCAATAGGTTTGTTGTTTAGATATCTTTCGAATAATTCTGGTAAATAATCAGATGCTTCTTCAACTATACGAGCATGTTTTATAAGTTCTTCTATGGGACTAAATTTTTGAAACATTTTACCCCAAATACTAATAACAATCACCTCCAGAGCTGTTTTTAAGTTATTTTGCATATTTTAATAAAAATTCATAAGCTTCATTTATTTTTTTAAATCTCTCTTCGCATTTTTCTTTATCTTCTTGACATTTATCAGGATGATATTTTTTTGTTAACTCTCTGAATTTCTTTTTTAATTCATCTTTAGTGTAATTTTCTGGTAAATTGAATAAATTTCTGTAATAATCATATTTCTGCCTCAACTCATAGTAGTTTTGTGAACCATATGAATGTTGAGAAGTGTCATTGTAATTTCTATTTTGGTTGTAGTATCGTCTATAAGTGTAAAATTTGAATCTCATATTTCTGAATATAAAGTATATTCCGAATATTCCAAAAAGAAATAATATAGGATATCTAAACATCATAGCAAAAATTAGTCCAATAAATCTGAAAAATATTGATATAACAACTAATAATCCGATAAAGGTTAATAAACTTTCCATAGTATTCCTTCTTTCATAAACTTATAATTAGTATTTATAGATAAATATTTTATTTCACAAATTTATTGTATCATAAATACTTTGAAAAAATGTTTCCATGCTTTTTCAAAAGTAAATAATCAATAGTTTCTATTAGAGAAGCTATTAAATATATTCCGAAGACAATGTATTTATAAAAAATGTGGAAATAATTTTTTTACAATCTGTAATTAATAGACTCTCTGATAATTCAGAGAGTCTATTAATTAAGAATTCATTATTGATATATACCTTTCGATAAAATTTCTAACTTCTTGCATTCCGAAATTTCTGTAAAATCTATTTAATTCTCTGTTATCTTCATCAACAAAAACCAATGTTGGAACTGAAAACACTAACATCTGACCAGAAATTTCAGGTTTTTCTTCAACATCGACATATTCAAGTTCTACATTATATTCATCCATTAATCCTTCAACCTTTGGCCATAGTCCTTTACATGTTCTACATGTTTTGTTTGCAAAATAGTAAGCTTTCACTTAATTACCCCCTTTTCAAAAATTCTTTTCAGGGGATTTTAACAAATAGACTTTAAATATTAAAGAAAAATAGTTAACAAGAATCAAATTTTAAAATTCTATATAATCTCCAGGTTTTAATATTTTACATTTAATATTTAAGCTTTCAACCTTGGTTTTAAATGCATTTGAATCAGCATTAATTATTTCCCATGTATTGTAATGAAAGGGAACAACTATTTTAGGTTTAATCATTTTAGCTGCAATAACGGCATCTTCAACATCCATAACGAAGTTACCTCCAATAGGCAAAAATGCAAGGTCTATATTCTCTAAATCCAATAATTCCATATCTTTTGTTAATCCGGTATCTCCTGAGTGATATATTTTTTTTCCATCAATTTTTACTATAAACCCACCAGGATTACCACCATAAATAATATCGTCGCCCTCTATAATTCCAGAACCATGTAAAGCAGGAGTCATTTTAATACTTCCGAAATCAAACTCCTTTCTTCCACCAATATGCATGGGATGTAAATTTTTTACTCCTTTTTTTTCAAGATAATTTATTATTTCAAAGTTAGAAATAACAGTAGCTTGAGTATTTCTGGCTATTTCTACCACATCACCCATATGATCCAAATGTCCATGAGTTATAAGTATATAATCTAATTCTTTAAAATCTGATATTTTTTTAGTAGCTTGAGGATTGCCATTCAAAAATGGATCTATTAATATTTTTTTACTTGCTTCAATATATACAACAGCGTGACCTAAAAAATATACTTTCATGAAATCCCCTCCTTATCCTAATTTTATGTTTATAAGAATATAAAAAATATAAGATAATAATAAAATCAAACCTTTCCAGAAACCAGCTTCTCTTTTTTTGAATAAAAATATTTCTGTAAGAAAGACAACTCCAACCATATAATAAGCATCAAATATAACGCTTCTATCAGGAATTACAGGATGAATACTTGCAGTTATTCCTAAAACAACAAGAATATTAAAGGCATTTGATCCTATAAGATTACCTATTAAAATATCATTTGTTCCTTTTTGGGCTGCAATAATACTTGTTACTAATTCTGGTAAAGATGTTCCAATTGCAATAATTGTTACACCGATTAGTGTTTCTGTTAAGCCGAGAATTTTTGCGAAATCTGAAGCACCTCTTACGGTTATTTCGCCGCCTATTGCAAGCATAACAATTCCAAGTAAAACAAGAAATACAATTTTATTCCATGAAATTTCATCTGTTTTGACTTCATGTATTTCTTCTAACAATTGTTCCTGAATAGTTTTATCATTTTTTGCCATATTATACATATATGCTATGAATATAATCAAATAGGTTAGTAAAATAAAACCATCAAAATTTGAAAGAGAACTATTTCCATCTAATAACATAAATAATAAAGTTAGTGATATTAATATTACAAAAGGGATTTCATATGCAAGTGTGCTTTTTGGAATGGAACTTTTTTTAATCATTAATGATAATCCTAAAATTAAAGCTATATTGGTAATATTACTTCCTATTACATTTCCAAGGGCAATGCCAGCAGAACCGTTTAAAGCAGCACTAATACTAACAAATAATTCAGGCGCACTTGTTCCAAAAGCTACTAATGTAAGGCCTGTGAATAATTCTGAAACTCCGATTTTTCTTGAAAATCCAACAGATCCTTCAATTAGATAATCTGCACCTTTTATCAACAATAACATTCCAATTATAATAAGGATTATATCTAAAATCAATTATTTTCTCTCCTTTCAAAGTCTTTATAAAAATTGTTAAAATCTTTATCGGATAACGTTTTGTTTTTATAGGTATTTATAAAATCAGTAATGAAGAAATGAAATTTATTTATTATTAAAGGGTATTTTAGCACCAGAGAGTATATATCTTCTTCGTTTTTTTCTTTTTTATTTAATAAATTATTATATAATTTTTGATTATCTAAATAAAGGTATTTGAGTCTTATACTTTCACATAAAATTTCTGGCCATGTATCTTCTTTGTTTTTCTTTTTAATAAGGTATCCAAATGTATAATGTGAAAGTTCATGAACTATTACTCCATTAAATAAATCATTTTTTCTTAAAAATATATAATTAGGTGGTGTAAAAAATGATTGCATGTATTCTGTTGAAATAATATATAATTGTTTTGGTAAGGAAATATAATTGTTTTTAAAGAATAGTTCAATTATTTTAAAAGTTTCTGTAGGGATGTTTAATTGGGTAAATATAGTTAAATTACTTAAATATATCTGTTTAAATGTGTTGTTATAAACTAAAAATAAATTGTCAGATTTTGATATTATTTTTTTAGAAATATTGATAATTATTTTTTTTCCAGGACTATTAAATTTTAATACACCGTTTCCTTTAAATGGGATTTTTTTATATGTTGAAATTTCAGAATATAAATTATTATTATTTATTAATTCAAAATGAGGATAAAAGGATAAATTTAGTATATATAAGTAGTCATCAGTTACCAATATTATTTTAAGAAAATTAATTAATATTATTACCAGGAAAAATATAGATATCCTTCTGAATTTCCGCCTATCCATGTTTTATCACCTAATTTTATTTTTGTTTTACCCAATGATGGTGGAGTTAAATAAAGATAATTTTCTAGATTAATTAAATTATTTTGATTTATAATTTCAAAATAAGGGTTAATAAAAATGTTTAAAATATTTTTATTATTTTCAGGATTAGAGTTTATAATTATCTTTTTTTCACCAGTAAGTTTAAATGAATAGGTTGTTACTATTTCCAATTCTTCATATGGTTTTTGAATAAATAATTGATATCTCTTATTATACATTTGTGCTGTAATTATAGTACAATTATTATAATCAGAAATAGCTGATAAAAAATCACTGATTTGTTCTATATCTTCATCGGATATAGAGCCATTTTTAAATGGATTGCCATTAATGAGGAAAAAGGATAGTTTTTTATGATATACAAAATCCATAATTCCTTCTATAAATTCTAAATTATCTTCTAAAGTGTCAAGTGTATTAAATTGTAAAGCGAGATAGTTTAAACTCATATATAAGCCTCCTTTTTAAAGCTGACATTAACACTAAAAAATAACAATAATATTATATCATATTAAATGACATTTTATTGTATAAAAATGACAATATGTCTTTTTATTGTTTAAAAGGTAATAAAAGTAATATATAATTTAAGTAGACAAAAAGATAGTAAAGTGGGGTGATGGTATGGAAAAAGAGATATATCGTTCAAGGAAGGATAGATTTGTTGGAGGGGTTTGTGGAGGTATAGCAAATTATTTTAATATTAGTTCTACACTTGTTAGATTATTATATTTTGGATTAATTTTGGCAGATGGCATAGGCATAATATTATATATAATAGCCTGGATAATTATTCCTGAAGAACCGATAAATAAAACAGTAGAAAAAGAAGATAAAAATTCTGAACAAAATAATTTTTATAAAAAACATAGTGAAAGAAATAATTTTTTTATTGGTCTATTTTTCATAACAATTGGAATTATTTTTGTAATAAAAAATTTTTTTCCTGATTTAATATCTTTAAGTTTATTTTTTGGAATTATCTTTTTGATCTTTGGGTTATATTTATTGATGAAAAGGGGGAGATAAAATGAGATATGTATTTGGTCTTTTTTTTGTTGTAATAGGAATAATATTTATATTACAGGGTTTTACCGTTGATATATTAATTAAAATGGGATTTAATTTTTTAAAATTCTGGCCTTTTCTTTTGATAATTACAGGTATGTCAATATTATCAAAAAACATCAAATGGATTAAATATATTAATTGGATCATAACTTTAATATTTTTATTGCTACTTGTTTTTTGGAATTATAATGCGGATTTTTTTGATTATAATAATGATATTAATTATGCTAATTATGAAAAGTTTGAATTTGCAATATTACCAGATTCTGAAATAATAACTTTAAGATTTGATGTTTTGACAGTTACACTTGATATATCAATAGATGATAATTCTGATAAAATATATGGATATTATTATGGTTTAAAGGATTTGAATATAATTCAAAAAAGAGGGAAAATAAATTTTGAAAGTAATATATTTGGTTCAAAAGGATATAAAATTTATTTGAAAATACCATCTAAATATATATATAAATTTTATATTGATAGCGGTGTTGCAAATGTTAATTTAAATGAAGAAGTAAATACTATAAAATATTTTCAGATAGACTCAGGTGTTAGTAGAATTGAGGGTAAAATAGGAATGTTTAAAGAAAAAATATTTTTTGATATAGATAGTGGAGTAACTAAGTTTAATATGATATTACCAGATAAAACAACGTATTTTTTAAAATATGATGCAGGAATAAAAAAGATTAATATTAGTAGTGATATGATTAAAGATAGCGAAGGTGATTTTCAAGGAAATATAGATGCTGGAGTATTAACCATTAATTTAAAAACAAATGATTTTGAAAAATTGGAAAAAGAGGTGAAATAAGATGAGAAAAAATAAAAATATTTTAGGTGGTATGTTTTTAATAATAATAGGGATATATTTAATATTTTCTAATATTTTTAATATAAATATTTCTTGGAATTATATCTGGCCTCTATTTATACTAATTCCTGGGATAAAATTTGAATATGATTATTTTAAATATAAAAAGAACCCAGGTATTTTGGTTCCGGGAGGAGTATTAACTACAATTGGAATAATATTTTTAATAAGTTCTTTTTTTGGGAATAAAGTATTGAATTTATTATGGCCAGGATTTATTTTAGCACCAGCTGTTGGATTATTTCAAATGTATTTGGCAACTAAAAGAAAAAATCTTTTATTTCCATCTTTTTTATTAAGCGGTATATCTATTATATTTTTTATTGAAGAAATTTCAAATAGTGTAAGAGTATGGAATTATACTATTGGTATAATTTTTATTCTTTTTGGTTTAATGTTTTTAATAAAAAAGGATGTGGGTAATAATGAATAATGTAATAGAAATAAGGAATTTAAAGAAGTATTATGGTAAAGTTAAAGCCGTTGATGATATTTCTTTTGTTGTAAGAAAAGGTGAAATTTTTGCATTTTTAGGGCCAAATGGTGCAGGTAAAACAACTACACTTGAGATAATAGAAGGATTAAGAAAAAAAGATTCAGGAGAAATAATTTTTTTTGAAAAATACACATCTCCTCAGGATTTTTATATTAAAGAACAAATAGGGGTTCAGTTGCAGAACAATGCTTTTTTTGATAATCTAACAGTGTATGAGACTTTGAAAATGTTTGGCGGCTTATATAAAAAATCAATTGAACCTATTGAATTAATTAATAAAATGTCCCTAAATGAAAAAAAGAATGCTAAAGTAAAAGAATTATCTGGAGGTCAAAAACAAAGGTTGGCAATTGCTGTAGCATTAGTGAATGATCCTGAAATCGTGTTTTTAGATGAACCTACAACCGGGCTTGACCCTCAATCGAGAAGAAATATTTGGGATATAGTGTTGGAGTTAAAACATCAGGGTAAAACTATAGTTTTAACTACACACTATATGGAAGAAGCTGAATATTTAGCAGATAGTGTTCAAATAATAGATCATGGTAAGATAATTGCAAAAGGTACAGTTGATAAATTGATAAAATTATTAAATAAGGAATCGGTAATAGTGTTTAAAAGTAGTAATAATAAAATATTTGAAGAAAAATTTAATGGTGTTATTTTTGATGAAAAAGTAGAAATTAAAACAGATAATGTTGAAGATACTCTGTTTAATATAATGAGTTTTTCAAAAGATAAAGATATATATCTGGATGATATAGTTATAAGAAAACCAAACTTAGAAGATGTGTTTTTAAACCTTACAGGGCGAACTTTACGAGAATAAGGTGATAAAATGAAAAAGATATTAAAACTTGCATATTTCCACTTTAAAAATGATATGAGAGAATTTGATTCTTTTTTCTGGTCTTTTATTTTTCCACTTATTTTATTTTTTATATTGGTTTCAATTTTTGGAAGTATGAAAAATACTGAAAATATAGATTTATCAAGTTTAAAGGTTGGAGTAGTTTATGAAAAAGAATTATCCGGATTTTCAAAAATAATAATAGAAAAAACATTTAATAATGTTCCATTTGAAAAAGAAATATATGAAAATGTGGATGCTGCAATTAAAAAATTGAAAAATAAAGAATTAAATGCTGTATTATATTTCCCAGCTAAATTTTCTTTAGATTTTAATACTTCATTAATGGGGTTAAAAAAGAAAGAATCCAATATTGATATATATTATGTGAAAGGGAGAAGTGATTCAAATATCACAAAAGACATATTAAAAACATTTTTTGAATATGTGAATATTGAAATATTAAAAAGAATCAATGAAACGAGTGCAAAAAAAATAAAGGAGATAAATATTAATAAAGTATCAATAACAACGTTAAAAAACGAGTTTTCCTATAAAGATTTTGTTTTTCCTGGAATATTGGTTTTATCAATTATGTCAGTGGGTTTTTTTAATATTCCTTTTAATATTTTATTTGCTCGTGAAAAAGGAATAAACAAAAGATTTTTAATCATTCCAATAAATGGGTTTTCTTATTTTTTTTCTTTGATTATAAGTAGTTTTTTAATGGTAGTAATATCAAGTGTATTTGTTATAATTGAAGCTATTATAATGAAAGTTTCAACTAAATTTTTTTCATTTGAGTTTTTAATATTTTATATATTTTCTATAATAATAATTTTCTCCCTTGGATTAATGTTTATAACTATATCGAAGAAATTATCAACAGCAATGGCATTGATAAATATAATATTTCAAGTTTCCATGTTTTTAGGAGGATTATATTTTCCAGTTTTTAATGTTTCGTGGACGATTAAATGGTTTGTGTATATTAATCCAATAACTTATTTAGTTGAAGGAATGCGAAGAATAGTGGGATTTAATTTAGCGCCTTTTCAAAATCATTGGGTTTATATAATACCAATGATTTGGGGGATATTTTCTATAGTAACATTTTCTGTAAATTATAAAAGGGTGATGGGATATGAATAAAATATTATGGCTTTCAAAATATATTACAAAGGAAGCATTGAGAAACAAAGCGGAGATTTTTTTTATATTGTTTTTTCCGTTAATATTTCTTATTATTTTTGGTTTTCTATTTAATGATGAAGATAATGAAAGTATGTTAAACATAGCTATATATGCCGATAAAAATATAAATTATTATTCAGCTGAGTTGTCAAAAGTATATACAGTTAAAATTATAAATAATATAGAAACCATATCAAAAGACATAAAAAATGGCAATTATGATGTTGGTATAATTATAGAAAATGACCAAATAACCTTATATTATGATAACTCAAATATGAATAACTCATCAATTTTAAGAAGTTTGGAACTTGATTTGAAAAAGATAGCAATGAAAAAGAAAGAAACTTTTTTTGAATACTTAAAAATTAATGAGATAAATGTTTATCCAACAAAAATCCAAAGTAAGTATATTGATTTTTTACTTACTGGAGTAATTGCAATTTCTATTTTATCAAACGGGATGTTTTCTATGATAACTGTTTTTGGTAGATATAAAAAATTAAATATTTTAAAAAGGTTTATATTAATTCCCATAAAATCATATGCATTTACTGTAGGAATAGTTCTTACAAGGGTAATAATTAGTTTTATATCATTGATTTTTCTTATAATAACAGGTATGATTATATTTAAGTCAAATATAGAAATAAACTGGATATTATATTTATTACTGTCATTTACAAGTACAATTGGTATGATGGGTCTTGGATTGGTATTTTTATTTGTATTTAAGAAAAGTGAAACTGCGCAAAATGTAGCATCAATATTTTTTACAATAATGATGTTTTTTTCTGGAGTTTATTTTCCAATAGAATTTTTACCAAAAACATTTCAAATAATTTCTAATTTTTTACCGATAAAATATATTGTTGATTCACTAAGATATGTAGCAGGTATAGATATTATGAATATATATTATTTTATATTTTTAAATATAATAATGTTTGTATCAGGTACGTTTTTATTAATACTTGCATCAAAAGCATTTTTAACTCCAGAAAAATAAAAATTCACAAACTATATTATTAAAAGAAAAACAATAAGTGTATAATAAATGTATAATATGTAATTTGGAGGGAATTCTTGTGATTAATTATGAAGATGATTTAAAATATGATGTTATTGTGGTAGGAGCTGGACATGCTGGAATTGAAGCAGCTCATATTTCTGCAAAAATGGGTATGAAAACATTATTGCTTACTATAAACTTGGATAATGTTGGATGGGCGCCGTGTAATCCTGCAATAGGAGGGCCGGCAAAGGGAATCGTTACACGCGAAATAGATGTGTTAGGTGGGATTCAGGCTAAAGTTACAGATGAAAATATGATAAATATTAGAATGTTAAATACTAAAAAAGGACCTGCAGTAAGAGCATTGAGAGCTCAAATAGATAAATATGATTATTCTCAGCATATGAAAGAAATTTTACATTCTACACCAAACTTATTATTGAGATATGGTCTTGTTAAAGACCTGATTATAGAAAAAGGAAAAATAAAAGGCGTAATTACTGAATTAGGAGCGAAGTATGAAGCAAGGGCAGTTGTTTTAACTACTGGGACTTTTTTAAGAGGAAAAATTTTTGTAGGAAGAAGTGTATTTGAATCTGGAAGAATGGGAGATTTTCCAGCAAATGGATTAAGCAAATCTCTTTTGAAAAATGGTATTAAATTGGGAAGATTTAAAACTGGAACACCTGCAAGAATTCTAAAAGAAAGTATAGATTTTTCTAAAATGGAACGACAAGATACCTCTGATGAACCATTAGCTTTTTCGTATTTTTCTCAGCCTAAAGTGTTAAATAAAGAATATCCTTGTTGGCTTACAAGAACTACTAAAAAAACACATGATATAATAAAAAAATATTTGATGTTTTCGCCATTATATGGTGATATAAAATTAATAGAAAGTGTTGGGCCAAGATATTGCCCATCAATAGAAGATAAAGTGGTTAAATTTAATAAAGATTCTCATCAACTATTTATAGAACCTGAAGGAAGAAGAACAAAAGAGTATTATATTAATGGATTGAGCACTAGTTTACCGTATGAAGCACAAATTCAAATGGTGAGAAGCGTTCCAGGATTGGAAAATGCAGTTATAGTTAGACCAGCATATGCAGTTGAATATGATTTTGCTTATCCTGATCAGCTTCAACATACTCTGGAATCAAGTATAATAGAAGGTTTATACTTTGCGGGGCAAATTAATGGAACAAGTGGTTATGAAGAGGCTGCAGGTCAGGGATTAATTGCTGGAATAAATGCAGCATTGAAAATTAGAGGAGAAAAACCATTTATTTTATCACGAGCAGAATCTTATATTGGAGTATTAATAGATGATTTAATTATAAAAGGTACAAATGAGCCATATAGATTATTAACATCAAGAGCTGAATTTAGATTACTCTTAAGGCATGATAATGCGCATATAAGATTAGCTAAGTATGGTTATAAATATGGATTGATTCCTAAAGAATTTTATGAAAAGGTTATAAAGTTGGAAAAGAAAGTTCAAGAAGAAATTGAAAGATTTAAAACAGTTAAGATAAAACCTAATAATAGGATTAACGATATTTTAGTAAAAAGTGGGACAACACCTATAAAAAGTGGGATGAATTTATATGAATTATTAAAAAGGCCACAGGTGTTATATGTAAACATAAGAGAATTTGACAATAATCCAATTTCAGATATAGAACTTTTAGAACAGGTTGAAATAGCAATAAAATACGGTGGTTATATAAAAAGAATGATGGAAGATGTGGAAAGAATGAAAAAACTTGAAAATGAAAAAATTCCTGAAAATATAGATTATAAAGAAATTCCTAATCTAGCTTACGAAGCAGTTGAAAAGTTAAGTAATGTTAAACCAAAATCAATAGGTCAAGCAATGAGAATTCCAGGGATTACCCCAGCGGATATAATGAACTTAACCATGTATTTAAAAACAAAATGAGCATATTGCTCATTTTGTTTTTAATATGGTAATTATTTTTATAATTCTTTAATTGTTAGATTCAATATTTTTATTAATAATTTTCTTAATAGTTATTTTATTTTTTATGAAAATATCAATTAAATCAGGATCAAATCTTTTTCCAGAATCTGATTTAATAATTTCAACAGCTTCTTCAAATGAATATGCGTTTCTATATACCTTTTTTGTTATTAAAGCTATTAAAGTATCAACAATAGCAACAATTCTTCCTTCTATTGGTATTTCGTCTTTTGAAAGACCATAAGGATAACCTGAACCATCCCAATTTTCATGATGTGAAATAATAATTTTCCCGGCATTTGAAAATGGAAATATATTTATATTATTTAATAAAATTAGACCTAATTTTGTATGTTTCCTGACAATTTTCCACTCATTTTCATTAAGTGGTCCTTTTTTTAGTAAAATATTTTCAGGAATAAATATCTTTCCTAAATCATGAATTTTAGCTCCATAATATAAACCTTTTAGTTTTAATTCATCTAATTCTATTTGTTTTCCAAGAAATAAAGAAATATCCCCAAGTAGATAATTGTGAATATAATTATATTCTTTCGATTCAGACATTATTCCAACAATATTAAAAAGGTTTTCTAATTGGGAGTAATAATTATTTTTAATATTATTTATTTCAAGAACCTTAATATTTAACTTCGTTGCCAGATTATTTAGGTTTTGTCTTAATAATTCGGATTCAAAAGGTAGTTCTGCAATTAGTTTATTTATGGACAATTCAAAATTCCTTCTATCATATTCTTCATAAATGAATTTTTTAAAAGAAGAAAGAAAAGTTATAATTGCAAAATTTTCTTTTTCTATTCTATCTAATTTATTTTTTAAAATTTTATTTTCTGATATAGTTGTTTGTAAAGGGATTTTTAATGAATTTATTATATAAAAAAAAGAATTAAAAAGTTCATCGAATTCAGGAATAGATGTTTCTATTGTTTTAAAGTAATCCTTTTTTTTAATAACGGAATTTAAGTTTAAGTTTTTTATAATATCTTTATTTATATTAAATCTTGACATTATAAATTTAAAAAGAAAGAAGTGATAGATAAAAACAATTATTATTGATATAATAAAAGAATAAAAAAAAGATTTGAAATAATTTAAAGGAAAATCAAAAATACCAGGTTTAAAAAATGTATAAATCTTTAAAAGTGGTTTATTTCCAAAATAAAAAAAATCAAAATAACTCATATAAAAATTTTTAATTTTGAAAGTATCTTTAATAAAATGAATATTTTTATATTTTTCATAATAACTTTCATTGCCATAAATGAATTTTCCAGAAAGATCTGTAATATAAAATTTAAAATCTAAATTTAATTTTGAAAAATGGGTGTCAAAAAAAGTATCCAATTTAAATTTTAAATTTTTAAAATCATCTTTGTTTCTTATTTTTAAATAAATACAATTATTTTTAATTCCATAAACATAAACATTTAAATCAAAAATATTTTTTACAAATTCACTGTTTTCAAAAGGAATTATTTGTGTTTTTAAAACAAAAGGAGGTTTTACTTCTGATGAATAATAATTTATTATTGTATGTTCGAAATCATTTACTATAACATCATTTATAACTTCGATTGTTAATTTTATATTTTCATAAAATTTATCTATTTGCTCATTTTGTTTCAAAAAAGATGATATGATAATAAATGAAAGAGAAAAAGATAGCAAAATAATACTCATTGTCATTAATGTTATTTTATGCATAGATAAATTTTTCATTTAATACACCCTCTTTATTAGTTTCGTAAATATTATATCATAGAAAGGAGAAATAAATATGTTTTTTTACGAATTGTTTGTAAGATCTTTTTATGATTCAAATAATGACGGAATAGGCGATATAAAAGGAATCACTAAAAAACTTGATTATTTAAAAAATTTAGGTGTAGAAGGAATTTGGTTGTTACCTATTATGCAATCGTCTGCATTTCATGGATATACCGTAATTGACTTCTATTCAATTAATCCGTCATATGGCACATTGGAAGATTTTAAAGAATTGGTGAAAGAAGCACATAAAAAAGATATTAAAATAGTTTTAGATATTCCAATAAATCATACGTCTGTTAAGTGTGAGTGGTTCCAAAAAGCTATAAATGGAGATGAAAGATATAAAAATTATTATATTTGGGCAAATGAAAAAACAGATTTAAACGAGAAAAGGCATTGGGATGATAGTAACATATGGTTTAGATATAGAGATAAGTATTTTTATGGATTATTTGGTTCATCATCTCCAGACTTAAATTTTGATAATAAAGAATTATGGAAAGAGATGAAAGCAGTTTTTAAATATTGGCTTGATTTAGGCGTGGATGGATTTAGATTGGACGCGGCTAAACATATTTTTGATTATGATATAAAAAATATGAAGTTTAAATATCAACATGAAAAAAACATAAGATTTTGGAAAGAAATGGTAACATACATAAAAAATTTAAAACACGATGCAATTATTATCAGTGAAATCTGGGATTCTCCCGATATTGTAAAAAAATATCATGGTATTTTTGATGTGGAATTTAATTTTCCATTATCTTATTATATAAAAGATTCTCTTAAATATCATGATCCCAAAATATTGATTGAAGGAATAAAAGAAACATTAAGTCATTATATAACAGGAGATATTGAATCTATATCTGGGAATTTTTTTACAAATCATGATATGGAAAGGTTAATTTCAACATTATATAATAATTCTAATATGGCTAAGATGGCATTTAATATTCTATTTACGCTACCTGGTTATCCTTTTGTTTTTTATGGAGAAGAATTGGGTATGAGAGGAGAAATAATTGATGTAAATTATACAGAGGATTCTCAGGAACCGATGCAATGGTATGAGTCTGGTTTTGGTCCAGGGCAGACAGAATGGAAGGGGTGTAAATTTAATAAACCATATTCTTTTGTTTCGGTAGAAGAACAGGAAAAGGATAAAAATTCGTTGTTAATTCATGTCAAAAAGTTGACGGAATTTAGAAGTGAAAATAAATGGATTGAAAATGCATTAATATCTAATCTAAAAAATGATAGGTTTGTAATAAAATATGAATTGAAAAATAATGAAAAAAACATATTAATTTATCATAATGTTAAACCACAAATAGTAAAAATAAACTTAGAAGTGTATAATTCATATAGTGTATTTGGTTCTGCAACTGTAAAAAATAATATAGCTTATTTAAATGGATACTCAACATTAATTTTGGAAAAATAAATTATGGAGGTGATACTTATAAAAAAGTATCTGATATTAGTTGTTGTTTTATTGACAGCTTTTGTATTTGGTGAAGTGAAAAATTATAATTTAACAAATGAAACGAATTTAAAACTATTTTTAGTGGATTTTATGAATCGTGAATATAAATTAACTACAGGAAAAGATTTAAAATCTGAAAGGAAAATATTATTGACAGATGGAATTTTAATGGCATCAAAGGAATTTAATATTTCTCCAATACTTATTGCATCTATTATCGATATCGAAACAAGTTTTAGAAATGTCATAGGTAAGTATGGTGAAATAGGTTATATGCAGATTAGACCAGAAACAGCTAAATATATCATAGAAATGTATAAAGAAACATTTGAGAAATATAAATATTATAATCTGGATTTGAAATGGATTAAACAAAGATTATTATATGATCCAAAATATAATATACTTGTTGGAACTGCATATCTTGATTATTTAAAAGAATTACATGGAGATATTACGCATGCTATTAGTTGGTATAATGGTGGTGGAAATTCATATTATTTAGATAAAGTTGTATTTAAAATAGCTCAAATAACAATAGAATATCCAATAATCTAAAATATTCAAACGTAATCTAAAAGGAATCGCTATGCGATTCCTTTTAGGTTTATATTATAAGCAAATTTATATATAAACCATTTTCACCTATTTTTGAAAGAAACGTTTTTCAACTTTGGAAACTCGCTTATTTTAAATATTCAGAACCTATTAGAAAGCTGATATATACCACAAATCCCATAGAAAATGTACATAGACAATTTAGAAAAATAACAAAAAATAAAAGTGTATTCCCAACAGATGAATCATTAATAAAAGCAATATATCTTGCAGCAATGAGAGTAACAGAAAAATGGACTGGTAGAATCAGAGATTGGGATCAAATATTAAATGAACTTAGAATATATTTTGAAGATGATAGAGTACCTATATTTTAAAAAGATTTTTAAAAAAATTAGATAAAATCACAATTGAATATTAAACTCATTTTGAAAAGTGAATATTACTTAAATCACTGCACAGAAATGTGCACAAAAGGATGAGAACAAAAAAATTGAATATTCATTAAAAAGAAAAATTCTCAATTAAAATCCAACATAAAAATTATTATAAACACTATGAAATTATAACTCTAACATTTAAATTTCACAAAGTGTATTAATTTTACGAAAAACTAAGAAAAAACTTTATATTTACTAATATTTTATAATAATTCCCATTAATCAACTATTATCAATTTACACAGAATTTTGGATAGTCCCACAAAAAAACCGTTTTCGGGGATTTTGTTAATTCGAGATTGTGTGCAGTTATATCTTTTCTATTATATAATCCTCAATATTCCTTTTTTCTGAATCTATGTTTATCCCTATTATATATATTTCTTTTCCACTGTATTTTTCATAATATTTCTTTTCTTTTATTTGGTTTATCGCATCAATTGCGCTTTTATCCATTTTTATTTCAAAAAGATATATCCTTTCATCAAAATCTATTACAAGGTCGCTTCGTCCTAAGTTTGTTAATTCTTCTGCTTTTTCTTTATTGTTTATATGTTCTAATATTGATGATTCATATTCGTCTATGAGTATTACTGTTTTTTCTTTGTATTTTTTACTTAATTCTGTTATTAAATGTCCAAATCTTGTTGGTAAATTATTTTTTATTGGTGAAATATCATATTCTCCTCCACGTTTTTTTTATATACTCTATGTCTTTCTTCATAAGTTCGTTTGTTTTTAGTTTTTCATCTTTTGTAAAGTATTTTAATAAGTTTTCATAAAAACTTATTATATCATAAAATCGTGATATTCCATTTTTGAAAGTTAAGAGTTAATGTTTGAGCATTTTTGTTTTTTGGATTCTCTATAATTAATATTTGTTTTTTTAGTTTAAAATATGACGTTATAAGAAGTTACGGTTAATTAATTCGTAATACTAAGTAAAGATAATTTATTTTAAAGTTTTTATATATTAAGCTTTGTTGTATAATGTTAATGAAAGTTTTTTCACAGGGGGGGATAATTTGAGAATTCAAGAGCATCCAATTTTAGAATTTAAAAGGAGAAAAAAAATTAAGTTTTATTTTGAAGATCAGGAATTATATGGTTATGAAGGAGATACTATTGCTGCGGCGCTGCACGCTTTAGGAATTTGGGAATACAGAGAGGGTTTGAAAACAAAAAGACCAAGAGGTTTGTTTTGTGCAATAGGACATTGTTCTTCATGTTTAATGGTTGTTGATGGTGTTCCAAATACGAGAATTTGTATTACACCATTAAAAGAAGGAATGGTAGTAAAAAAACAAAAACCAAAGGGTGATTTAATTGAGAGAGTATGATATTTTAGTTATAGGGGGAGGTCCAGCTGGGATAAATGCTGCCTTGAGTGCAAGTAGAAAGGGATTAAGAGTATTACTTGCAGAGGAAAAGGAATTTTTAGGGGGACAATTGATTAAACAAACACATAAATTTTTTGGTTCAAAGGATGAATACGCAGGAACAAGGGGTATTCAAATAGTAAGAGAATTTATTGAAAAGATTAATAACGATAAAAATATAGATTTAATGTTGTCGGCAATGGTAATGGGATATTATGAAGATGGAGTAGTAACGATATTAAAAGATGAAAGAATGTTTAAGATAAAACCCAAAAAAGTAATTGTTGCAACAGGTGCGTTTGAGAGGTCATTGCCATTTGAAAATAATGATTTACCAGGAATTTTTGGAGCTGGTGCGGTCCAAACACTTATGAATGTATATGGAATTTTGCCTGGAAAAGAAGTATTGATGGTTGGTTCTGGAAATATTGGTTTGATTGTTTCGTATCAACTGACACAGGCTGGAGTTAAGGTTAAAGGAATAGTTGAAATTTCAGAAAAAATTGGTGGATATCTTGTTCATGCTTCTAAAATTAGAAGGTTAGGAATTCCTATATATACATCATATACGATAATAAAGGCACTGGGAGGAAGGAAAGTTGAAGGTGCAATAATTGAAAATGTAAAAACACATGAGAAAAAAGAGATAAAATGTGATGTTGTATGCCTTGCAACTGGATTAAGTCCTTTAGGAGATATTTTAAATCAGATGGGTTGTGAGATGATGTATATTCCTGAGCTTGGCGGATTTGTTCCAGTCAGAGACGATAATTTAAAAACAACAATTGATAATATATTTGTCGCTGGTGACGTTGCTGGAATTGAAGAGGCTACTGCTGCAATGCTCGAAGGAGAACTTGCAGGTTTGTATGCTTCATATGAATTGACCGGTGAATTTGACAAAAGGATAAATGAGATAAAAAATAGATTGGCTGAATTACGAAAAACTTCCACAAAGATAGTTAGTGGTTTAAAAAAGTTAAATTTAAATGTAGATTTTATAATTGAAGAGCAGGAAGATTTAGACGAATTGCATAGAAATGGAATTCCAGAAAAAGAAAGAATAGAAAGTGTTTCAAATACTGAAAAGGCAAAATTTGCTGTAATAGAATGTTTTCAAAAGATTCCTTGTAATCCATGTGTAGTAAGTTGTCCTACGAATGCTATAAAAATGGATACTTTAAATGGACTACCAAAATTGGAATATGATTTGTGTACAGGATGTGGTAACTGTATAGGTGTTTGTCCTGGTTTGGCAATATTTGTTGTTGATAAGAAAAAATCGTCTGTTTTCTTGCCATATGAGATGTTACCATTACCGGAAAAAGGTGAAAAAGTAGATTTATTAAATAGGAAAGGAGAAAAAATTGCAGATGGAAAGGTTTTGTCTATCAGAAAATTAAAAGACAAAACAAATATAGTAGAAGTAGAAGTTCCCAAAGAATTGATTATGGAAGTAAGAAACATTGAGGTGATGAGATAATGGATGAAGACAAAATTATTGTATGTAGATGCGAAGATATTACTCTTAGAGAAATTAAAGATTTAATAAAACAAGGATTCACTACTGTTGAAGAAATAAAAAGAGTTTCAAGAGCTGGAATGGGGCCATGTCAGGGTAAAACTTGTGGTCCAATTATTGCAAGAGAAATTTCTAAATTTACTGGGAAACCAATAGAAGAAGTTTATAATCCACATAACAGACCACCATTTGGGGGGATTTTCTTTAAGGAGATTGTAGGTGGAAAATATGAAAAATAAGGCTTCAGTTGTTATTATTGGTGGAGGAGTAATAGGGGTATCTATAGCATATAATCTTGCTAAAGTTGGTATGAAAGATGTAGTTTTACTTGAAAAGAAATATCTTGCATATGGAGCTACGGGAAGGTGTGGGGCAGGAGTTAGACAACAATGGGGTACAAAACAAAACTGTATTTTATCCCGTGAAAGTGTGAAAATATTTGAAAATATAAATGATATACTTGAAACAGATATAAATATAGAATTTAAACAAAAAGGATATTTGCTTTTAGCATATACAGAAAAAGAGTGGAATCAATTTAAGAAAAATGTGAAGTTACAGAATTCTTTTGGTATAAATTCAAAACTTTTAACTCCACAAGAAGCTAAAGAGATAGTTCCATTTTTGAATACTGAAAAGTTGCTTGGGGCTGCATTCCATGATAAAGATGGACATGCCAATCCGTTTTTAACAACCATAGCTTATGCGCAAGCTGCAGAAAGATTAGGAGTTGAAATTAATAAAGGTGTAGAAGTAAAGGATATATATGTAAAAAATGGAAGAATTAAAGGTGTTTATACAGATAAAGGATTTATTGAAACAGAAAAAGTTGTAAATGCAGCTGGAGGCTGGTCAGGCGAAATAGGTAAGATGGTAGGTGTTGATTTACCTGTATATTCTGAGAGGCATGAAATACTCGCTACAGAACCTGTAAATGAAATACTTGGACCAATGGTTATGTCTTTTTCTTACAATATATACTGTCAACAAACACCGAATGGTTCGTTTGTGATGGGTGAGGGGCCAGAAAAAAGTGTAGAAAAAAACATTAAGAGCACATGGCAATTTCTTGAAAGCATGGCTGAAAAAGTAACATGGCTACTTCCACCAACAAAAAATTTAAGAGTTGTACGTCAATGGGCGGGTTATTATAATATATCACCTGATCATCAACCAATAGTTGGTGATTGCAAAGAAATTGAAGGATTTTATATGGCAATAGGTTTTAGCGGACATGGATTTATGCTAGCACCAGCGGTGGGAATTTTAATGAAAGATATTATTTTGAGTAATAAGTTAACATGGGAAGTTATTCTTGATATTGGTAGATTTGAACGTAATGAAATTATTACTGAACCATCAGTAGTTTAAAAGGAGGGATAGAGGAATGTTTAACAGTATTTTTGTTATGGAAAGACCAAAAAATGAACCTATTTTATCTTATGAGCCAGGAACAAAAGAAAGGGAAGAATTAAAAGAAAAATTAAAAGAATTATCTTCAAAAGAAATTGAAATTCCTTTAATAATCGGAGGAAAGGAAATAAAAACTGGTAATTTAGGAAAATGTATAATGCCTCATAATCACAAGCATATATTAGCTCATTATCATATTGCTGGAGAAAAAGAAATAAAAATGGCTATTGAAAGTGCATTAAAAGCAAAAGCAGAATGGGAAAGTTATTCGTATATTGATAGAATTTCAATATTTTTAAAAGCCGCTGAATTATTATCTACCACATGGAGAAACACATTGAATGCTGCAGCAATGTTGGATCTTGGGAAAAATGTTTTCCAGGCAGAAATTGATGCAGCGTGTGAATTGATAGATTTCTTCAGATTTAATTCATATTATGCAACAAAAATTTATACAGAACAACCCCAATCTTCCAAAGGTATTCTTAATAGAATGGAATATAGAGCTTTAGATGGATTTATTTTTGCAGTTCCGCCATTTAATTTTGCGTCAATTTCCGGAAATTTACCAACAGCACCTGCAATAATGGGTAATGTTGTATTATGGAAACCAGCTTCATCTGCAGTTTATACTGCTTATTACATAATGAAATTATTACAAGAAGCCGGTTTACCAGATGGAGTTATTAATTTTATTCCAGGCCCAGGTGCTAAAGTTGGAGAAATAATCTTTTCAAATCCAAATTTCGGAGGAGTACATTTCACAGGATCTGTTAATACATTTAATTCAATGTGGGAAATGATAGGCAAGAATATTAGAAACTACAAATCGTATCCAAGAATTGTAGGGGAAACTGGAGGAAAGGATTTTGTAATCGCTCATCATACTGCAAATAGAAAAGCATTGATAACAGCATTGATAAGAGGTGCTTTTGAATATCAGGGACAAAAATGTTCAGCAGCTTCAAGGGCATATATTTCAAAAAGTATTTGGGATGACATAAAAGATGAGTTAATAGAAACTACGATGAATTTAAAAATGGGTTCCCCAACAGATTTTTCAAATTTTGTTAATGCAGTAATTGATAAAGCAGCATTCAAAAAAATAACTGGTTATATTGAATATGCACGGGAAAATGCAGAAATATTAGTTGGTGGAAAATATGATGATTCCATTGGTTATTTTATAGATCCTACAATTGTTTTAACAGATGATCCTCACTTCAAAACAATGGAAGAAGAAATATTTGGACCAGTATTGACAGTATATATATATGATGATGATAAATATGAAGATATTTTAAAACTTTGTGATAAAACATCGCCATATGGTTTAACCGGTTCTATTTTTGCACAGGATAGAGAAGCAATTAGAAAGGCTGAAAGAATATTGATCCATGCAGCAGGAAATTTCTATATTAATGATAAACCTACAGGTGCTGTTGTTGACCAGCAGCCATTTGGAGGTTCAAGAGGTTCCGGGACAAATGATAAAGCAGGCAGTTATCTCAATCTTTTGCGATGGACTTCCGCAAGATCAATTAAAGAAAACTTTAATCCACCAACAAATTATACTTATCCATTTATGAAATAAAACAAGCCAGGGGAAACCCTGGTTTATAATTTATTAACAAATAATTTTTTAAAAACATTTTTTGTATTTAGTATATATTGTTTTCAATAGCAAAAATTGGGAGAAATTCCATTTTTCTACTTTGAAATAATTTTCTGTAATTTATTTGATATATGATAAACCTTTTTTAAAAGTTTATCTATATAAAGTTTATTATTAAATTCGCTATAAACATAATTTTCTATATACAATAATAACCGAATTAATTTATTTATATCTTTATTATTATAATTTTTTTTAGATTATCGTATACATTATCTAAAGCAGAAATTATAATAGCATATTTTATTACTTCATTATTTGAAATTGTGCATATATCACTAATTAACTTAATTTCAGGTATTATATTTTCTTTGCTTTCTTAATAAGCAAATTCTCATTATTTTTAAATTGTTTCAAATATTCTATTATTTTTATATAATCATATTCTAAGTCTTTAAAAAAAATATCATAATTAGACATTTTTCACACCTTTTCCATTAATATATCAAGTTTTCTTTCAAAAATAATCAAATTATTTTTGAAAGAAAATAAAAGCGGAAATATTTTCACACCTTTTTTATATGCTTCAATAAGTTTTTTTGAAAATTCCGGATCCGTTTCATAATTAGGTGAAAAATATTCTGCTGTTGAAAAAACTAAAAAATATATATGACTTTCATATCCTTTTTCTTTAAGTTCTATTAGTTCGTTTAAATGTTTTAATCCGCGTTTTGTAGGTGCATCAGGAAACTTAGCAATATTATTTTCAGATAAAGTGCATCCTTTTATCTCTATCCATATTTTTTCATTTGCTAAAAAATCTATTCGGCTGTTATTATATTTTACTTCAGGCTTTAAATTTTTATATTTTTTCCTCAATATATTTTCAGCTATATATCTATGATATATTGAATTTACCAAAACAAATTCCTTAAATTTTTTTGCAGCAATTAAATCATATTTTGTTTTTCTTTTAGGATTATATACTCTTTTAATTAAAACACTGTTATTTTTATATAGAAGCTCTTTCAATCTACCAGGATCGTGAACATGAACATCTTCTATTTTATCATTTATTAGAATTTTAGCTAAATATCTGTTAACTCTCTCAATAAAAATACCTTTCTGAGTATTTTTTATTTCAAATATTTTCATGTTATCACCTAATATAATTATATCATATTATTATTTAACTTTGAAATTTAGAGAAAAGAATAATATGATATAATGTGAAAGAGAATAAAATTTAAGGAGGAATGGTTATGGCTGATATTATCGATTATAAAATTATTGGAGATGATATGCAACTTGTGGAAATTGAACTTGATCCAGGAGAGGGAGTTAGAGCTGAAGCTGGAGCTATGATGTATATGGATGATGGAATTGAAATGCAAACCAACACAGGGGGTGGCTTTTTTAAAGGATTAAAAAGAATGTTCGTTGGTGAAAGCTTTTTTATTACAAATTTTATTAATGTCGCTCATGGAAAAAAACATGTGGCATTTGGAGCGCCATATCCTGGGAAAGTTATTCCAATAGATTTAAAAAGATTTAATGGTGAATTTATATGTCAAAAAGATAGTTATTTATGTTCCGCAGCTGGTATAGAAATAGAAATAGCATTTACTAAAAAAATTGGTGCAGGATTATTTGGTGGTGAAGGTTTTATTTTAGAAAGATTAGTTGGGGATGGAATGGCTTTTATTCATGCAGGTGGCATGATAATTGAGAAAAATCTTATGCCTGGAGAATCGTTAAGGGTTGATACAGGGTGTATTGTCGGCTTTTCTAATACAGTAGATTATGATATTCAATTTGTTGGAGGTTTTAAAAATGCTCTTTTTGGTGGAGAAGGAATGTTTTTAACAAGAGTAACAGGACCAGGAATTGTTTATTTACAAAGCCTTCCATTTTCCAGACTTGCTGATAGAATATATTCTGCTGCAAGATTTTCTAATAAAGGTGAAACACGTGGAATCGATGGAATAGGTGGAAATTTATTGGGAGGTCTATTTGGTGGCGACACGAGATTTTAATAAAACTAAAATGGAAGCTACAAAAGCTTCCATTTTAGTTTTATTATTTCTAAAAAATAATATGAATGAGTTTGAATTTTTGGACATCTTTGTAAGTATTTAATTTTTCTAATTATTATTTTTATAATATTTTTTATAATATTTTATAACTTCATTACTAATTTTATCATCTACCATTCCATAAATACTGAGGCTTTTTTTTATTCTGTCTCGTATTTCTGTTGCGGATATTTCTATTAAAGGTGAATTTAAAAATATGTGAGGCAAATTATAGTTGTCAAATTTTAACTTTTCTGAGTATCTTTTATATACAACTAATGTTACTTTTTTTAATAAATCTTTCCATTTATACCAAGTATGGAAATTAATTAGCGAATCTTCCCCTATTAACAAAAAAATTTCATCATTATATTTTTCTTTTAAATATGAAACTGTTTGATGCGTATAAGACGGTGTTGGTAATTTTTTTTCAATATCACTCACAATAAACCGTTCTTTAGGAAAGGTTTTTTCACACCAGGAAAATCTGATTTTAAAATCAGCAATTTCATTATTTTTTAATTTGTGTGGTGGAATTACAGCAGGTATAATTAAAAACTTGTCTGGTTTCAAATAATCGTATGCATATTCTGCAATAATTCTATGACCAATATGTGGTGGATTATAACTCCCTCCAAAAAGAACTATCATAAAATCACTCCATATATTCAAATGCGAAATTTCCTAAATAAACTGTATCTCCTTCTTTTACACCAATATTTTTCAATGTTTTTTCTAAACCACTTTTCTCAAGAATTTCTAAAATCTTAATTCTCGCATCTTTTTGCTCTATTGGATATTTTTTTAAGAGAATTTCCACTTCTTTTCCTGTAACTTCATATATTCCTTCATCCCATTTTATAATTTCAAACCTTACTTTTTTGGGAACTTCAATATCTATAGGTTTAATGTCTAATTTTAATTTTTCTGGAGCATTTTTTAAAGATTTTAATATTTCTTTCTGTCTATCTATTCTCATTTCTTTGATATTATTCCATATTTCATTTAATAATTTATCTACATTCTTTTTTGTAGCTGCGGAAATAGGTATTATCTTCTTACTTATCTCATTTTCTAATTTTTTAATTCTTTTATTTAATTCTTCTTCATCTAATAAATCAGATTTATTTGCAACAACAATTTCTAATTTGTTGGATAATTCTGGAGAAAATTTTTCCAACTCATTACGTATTACATAGTAATCTTCTTTAGCACTTCTGCCTTCGCTTTCAGATATATCTAATATATGAACAATACAATAACATCTTTCCACATGTTTTAAAAATCTATCCCCAAGACCTGTTCCTTCATGAGCACCCGGAACCAATCCAGGTATATCTGCAACAACAAATGTATTTCCGTCACCCATATCAACTACACCTAAGTTTGGTATTAAAGTAGTAAAATGATAGTTGGCAATTTTTGGTTTAGCATTTGATATTACAGATATTAAAGTTGATTTACCAACATTTGGATAACCTATAATTCCAACATCCGCTAAAACTTTCAATTCTAATTTTAATATTTTTACTTCGCCTTCAACACCTTTTTCTGCTATCGTGGGAGCCTGAACTTTTGAATTCATAAAATGGACGTTTCCTTTTCCTCCCTTTCCCCCTCGCGCTACGACAACATATTGATTTGGATATTTTAAATCTGCAATTAATTCATTTGTTTCATAATCATAAACTAATGTACCAACAGGGACTTCAATAATTAAATTTTTTCCATTTCTACCATGCATTTTTTTTCCTTGCCCATTTTTTCCATTTTCAGCTCTAAACTTCTTTTTGAATCTAAAATCTGTTAATGTATTTTTTTCTATTTTTGATACGACAATTACATTTCCGCCATCTCCACCATCACCACCATCCGGGCCACCTTTTGGAATAAATTTTTCGCGTCTAAAACTGACGATTCCATCGCCACCTTTTCCACCGAATACAGTAATAATCGCTTCATCAATAAATATATTTTCACTCATTTTATCGCCTCCGTTTTGATTTTTTAATATTTTCGGTGTATAATATAATCTATGGAGGTGAAAATATGGCTATCATAAATGTAACAAAAAACTCTTTTTTAGTTGCGGAAAGAATACATTCTATTATACCAGAAAAATTCGCTCATTATAAGAGGTTGAAAAAAGAACATCAAAATACAACAAGTTTAGTTGATTTAACTTATGGAAAAAGTGTAAGATCAATAGTATTTACAGATAGTGGCCATATGTTTTTATTGGCGCTTCCTGTGGAAAAAATATTTGAAAAAATAAGGAAGGTGAATTCATAATGAGTATGCCAATACCAGTTGTAGTTGAGTCTACAGGGAGATATGAGAGAGCTTATGATATTTATTCAAGATTATTAAAAGATAGAATTATATTTTTAGGATCAGATGTTAATGATTATATTTCAAATTTAGTTGTAGCACAATTACTTTTTTTAGAAGCGCAGGATCCTGAAAAAGATATATATTTATACATTAACAGTCCAGGTGGTTCTGTAACTGCTGGTTTGGCAATGTACGATACAATGCAATATATAAAACCAGACGTTGCAACTATATGTATAGGGCAGGCAGCATCAATGGGAGCTGTATTATTAGCAGCTGGGGCAAAAGGAAAAAGGTTTGCCTTGCCTAATTCAAGAATCATGATCCATCAACCATGGGGTGGTGCTCAGGGAACGGCTAAAGATGTTGAAATTCAGGTTCAAGAATTATTAAGAATTAAAAAAATGCTAAATAATATATTAAGTGAACATACAGGTCAGGATTTAAAAACAATAGAAAAAGATACAGATAGGGATTATTTCATGTCCGCTGAAGAAGCTTTGAAATACGGTTTGATCGATAAGGTTATCAAAAGCAGAAAAGAAATAAAATAAAGTATCAGGGCGCATTTGCGCCCTGATACAATAATTTCATAATGAAACATCATTGGGGTGCGAAAGCACCCTAATGTAATGGGAAGGTGATATTATCAACAATTTAACTCCAATGATGAAACAATATCTGGAAATAAAAAACGAATATAAAGATTGTATTTTATTGTTTCGATTAGGAGATTTTTATGAAACTTTTTTTGATGATGCTAAGATTACCAGCGAAATTCTTCAAATAACCTTAACTCAGCGAAATGGTCATCCAATGGCAGGGATACCTTATCATGCTCTTGATAATTATTTAAAAAAGCTTCTTGAAAGTGGTTTGAAAGTAGCTGTATGTGAGCAAGTTGAAGATCCAGCCACTGCGAAAGGAATTGTAAAAAGAGAAGTAACAAAAATTTTAACTCCTGGCACTGTAGTGGAAGAAAATATGATAGATGAAAACAATAGATATTCTCTTTTAATATATTCATTAAAAGGTGAAGAATATATATTTGTTGTTTTTGATTTTAGTACTGGAGAGTTGTATATAGATACATTCAATTATTCAGAAAATGAAATTTTAGATTTCATTTCTTCATATTCTTTTGTCCAGATTCTAATTTCTAAAAATCTAAAAACATTAAAAAATAAAATAAAAAACGTTCAATCAAATATTTACATTGAAGAATTAGATGAATGGTATTTCAATAAAAATTTTGAAGATATAATAAAAGAAAGTTATGAAATTGTGAATATTGATGTTTTAAATTTGAATAAAAATGAATTATTAGCATTAGGTGCTATGTTTAAATATCTTGAAATTACTCAAAAGCAGAAAATAACCCACTTTTCTTTTCCGAAACGATTTAAAAATACAAACAATATGATTTTGGATTCTACTACAATATTGAATTTAGGGTTACTTCCAAATAAAGAAAATAAAGGAAAAACTTTGTATGATATTATTAAAGTTACAAAAACATCCATGGGAGCAAGAATGCTTCAGCAATGGATTTCAAAACCTTTAATTGATAAGAATCTAATTGAGGATAGATTAAATATCGTTGAATTATTTAGAAATGATACATTAATTATGGAAGAAATGAAAGAATATTTAAGTTCCATTAGGGATATAGAAAGAATATCTTCAAGGATTTCACTGTTAAGGGCTACACCAAGAGATCTGATTGCATTAAAAACATCTCTTGATGCTTTGCCTTATATTAATGAATTATTAACTATAATGGGATTAGAGACATTAAATGAATTTCATAATTTGAAAGAGTTATTAAATAGAGCAATAGTTGATGAACCAACAACGCAGGTTGGAACTGGAAAGGTTATAAGAAAAGGGTATAATGATGAATTGGATCAATATAAAGAAATTTTTGAAAATTCAAATTTGTATTTAAAAGAAATAGAATCAAAAGAAAAACAAAAAACAGGAATATCAAATTTGAAAGTTTCAAGAAATAAAATATATGGTTTTTATATTGAAGTTACAAAAGCAAATATTGATAAAATTCCGCAGTATTATATAAGAAAACAAACGTTAGTTAATTCTGAAAGGTTTATTACACAAGAACTAAGAGAATTAGAAGAAAAATATGCAATTGCGGAGAAAAAAATAGATGAGTTAGAAAAGAAAATATTTAATAATTTAATAGTTGAACTTCAAAAATATATTAAAGATTTAAAAAAACTTTCTAATAAAATATCTGAAATAGATATTTTAAGGGGATTTGCAGAAGTTTCGATAAAAAATAAATATATCAGACCAAAATTTGATGAAGAAAATTTTATAATTATCGATGGAAGGCATCCGGTTGTAGAACAATTTACTGATAACTTTATTCCTAATACAATAAATCTTACTAAAGAAAATAGATTTGTAATACTTACAGGACCAAATATGAGTGGTAAATCCACATATTTAAGGCAAATCGGTATTATTTCTATAATGGCACAAATAGGATCTTATGTTCCCGCAAAAAAAGCAGAAATACCTGTTTTAAAAAATATATTTACGAGAATAGGGGCAAAAGATGACGTTGTAAGTGGTAAATCCACATTTTTAGTGGAGATGTCAGAAGTATCAACAATATTGAATAACGCCGATGAGAATAGTTTGATTTTACTCGATGAGGTTGGAAGAGGCACAGGTACTATTGATGGAATAAGCGTAGCCTGGGCCACGTCTGAATATATATATCAGGTATTAAAATCATATACAATTTTTGCCACACATTATATGGAATTAACAATGTTAAATGATTTTTATGATGGTATTATTAATAAAAGAGTAAAAGTTTTAGAAACTGAATCTGGTATAATCTTTTTACATAAAATCGAGGATGGGATTAGTGATAAAAGTTATGGTATAGAAGTGGCAAAGTTAGCAGGCCTTCCTGGAGAAGTTGTGGATAGAGCTAAGGAAATAATGGAAGAAATTTCAAATAAAACAGAATTTGAAAACAAATTAAAAAGTATGAAAAAAATAAAGCAAAAAAGATTCAAGCGAAATGAAAATCAATTAAAACTTTTTTAATTCTATGATATAATATGAATATATAAATTTAAGAAAGGGGATTTCAGCATGTTTGAAAATAGAATAAATAAATTAAGAGAAAAAATGATGGAAAAAGGATTGGATGGCTTTTTGATAATAAATATTGAAAATTCTTCAAAACCAACATCTTATTATTTAACAGGATTCACAGGATCTTTTTCAGTAATTTTTATTACACATAACGATATAAAGTTTTCAACTGATGGTAGATATACTGAACAAGCAGAAAAACAAACAGGAATAAAACCTATTCTTTTTAAAAATAAATTATCAGAAGAATTGAATACTATTATTACAATTCCAAAGGGGTCAAAAATAGGATTTGAGTCAAACATGGTATCTTCAAATATTTATATAAATATTTTAAAAAAGTTCGAAAATTATGAATTTGTACCAGCAGAGGATATAATAAATGAAATGAGAAGAATTAAAACTCCAGAAGAAATATCTTTTATTAAAGAAGCAGCAATTATTGCTGAAAAGGCTTTGGAGGAAACTCTTGATACTTTTAAAATAGGTATGACAGAAAAGGAATTTGCTGCAAAATTAGAATATAATATGAAATTATACGGAGCTGATAACTATGCATTTGAAACAATAGTTGCATCAGGTTATAGAGGTGCTCTTCCACATGGTATTGCAAGCGAAAAGCAAATAGAAAATGGAGAACTAATAGTTATAGATTTTGGTGCATATGCAAATGGGTATAATTCTGATATAACAAGAACAATAGCTGTCGGTAATATTTCTGAAAAACAAAAAGAAATTTATGAACTTGTGTTAAAAGCGCAAAAAACAGCAATTGCAACAGCAAAATCAGGGATGAAATATTCTGAATTGGATAAAGTAGCAAGAGATATTATTTCTGAAGGTGGTTATGGAGAATACTTTACTCATAGTCTGGGTCATGGCTTGGGAATTGAAGTTCACGAAAATCCAAGAGTATCAAAAAATTCTGAAACTATATCTCAAGTGGGTGAGGTTATTACTATTGAGCCAGGTATATATCTACCAGGGGAATTTGGTGTAAGAATAGAAGATGATATTGTAATAACAGAAGAAGGTTGTGAAATATTAACATCTTTTGATAAAAATTTAATTATTTTATAATTCTAAGGGAGGTTATAAGAGTTATGGTAGTTGTAGGTGATTTAAAAAAAGGAATGATTATTGTTATGGATGGTGAATTATATAGAGTTTTGGGTATGCAAAAACATTTTACCGGAAGAGGCAGTGGAATAATAAAAACAAAATTAAAAAATTTAAAAACAGGATATGTTGTAGATAAAAATTTTAATTCCGGTGAAAAGGTTGAAGAAGCTGCCCTTGATTATAGACCTGCCGAATATTTATATCATGATGGAGATAATTATGTTTTTATGGATTTGAACACATATGAACAATATTTATTATCAGAAGAAGATGTTTCAGAAGCAAAAGATTATTTGATTGATAATTTAGAAGTAACTTTAACATTTTATGATGAAAAGCCAGTTGGGATAGTCTTGCCTACTGTAGTAATTTTAGAAGTAGTTGAAACTGAACCAAACTTTAAAGGTGACACAGCATCTGGTGGAGGAAAACCTGCAAAATTAGAAACGGGTTTGAAAACAACAGTTCCTTTTTTTGTTGAAGTTGGACAAAAAGTAAAAATTGATACGAGAACAGGAGATTATATAGAAAGAGCCTGAGAGGAGGGAAAGTATGCCCATCAATGAAAATAACCAATTTGGAGAGCTTTCGTTTACTGATGGAGCTTTAAAAGAATTGACCATGAAATCTTATCAGTTGTATTTTAAAGAAAATGTTCCAGAAATTGAATTAAATGAAAAAGATATTGCTAAAATGATAAAAATTGTTGAAAATGATGATGAGACAATATCTGTATATATTAAAACTAAAGCAAAATACGGTGTTAGTATTATTGAATTTGCAAAAAATTTACAAAAATTTTTGAAATCAGAAGTAGAAAAAATGACAGAAGTTCCTGTTAGAAATGTGGATATAGTCTTAGATGGTTTGATAGTAAGTCAAAATGAAGAAAGTTTTGAAGAACTGGAAAAGCGTCCAGAATTTGAAGATGAAATCACTTCAGAAAATGAATTTGAAGAGGATGAAAATAATGGGAGTGTTGAAAATTGATATCAAAAAGAAGAAAAATTAGAGAAGCAGTCTTAGAAAGCACATTTCAAATTGATTTTAATAAAGAAATATCTTATGAAACAATAAAAAATTTATTGAGGGACCTTTTGAAAGATAAAAAGGTCCCTCAAAGCCTTATAGAGGAAGCGGAAATTTATTTAGAAAATATAATTAATAACAAAAATGATTATGATGAATTGATAAAAAAATATTTAGTTAATTGGGAATTTGATAGAGTTGCTTATATTGAAAAAGCAATTTTAAGATTGTCAATTTTTGAATTAAATAATAGAAAAGATATACCTCCAAAAGTTATTTTAGATGAAGCAGTGGAGTTAGCAAAAAAATACTCTAATGAAAAGAGTGCGAAATTTATTAATGGAATATTAGATAGACTCGCTAAGGAAGAATTTAAGAGATTATAGAGGTGATTATATGAAAGAAAAACCATTATATCATTCAATTCAAAAAATGAATTATGAACAGCTAAATTCTTTTGCAAAAAGAATAAGGGAATATATATATAATACAGTAATCAAAAATACGGGTCATTTGTCTTCTAATCTGGGAGTTGTTGAATTAACACTGGCTTTATATAGAGTTTTTGATCCGAAAAAAGATATTATAATATGGGATACAAGTCATCAGGCATATATACATAAATTATTAACAGGAAGATGGGATAGTTTTAAAACATTGAGACAAAAAAATGGCATTAGTGGTTTTACAAACATTTTTGAAAGTGAATATGATTATTTTGGTGCAGGGCATGCGGGAACATCAATAGCTGCAGCATTGGGCTATGAAATAGGCTTTAGAAAACAGGGAATTGAAAAAAATATTATAGCTATTTTTGGCGATGGCGCTATGACAAGCGGTATGATGCTCGAATCGCTAAATCAATTAAAATCAGTAGACTCAAAAATAAAATTAATTTTGTTAAACAATGAAATGTCTATTTCCCCTAATGTCGGAGCTTTAGCTAAGATGCTCAATAAAATTAGAATATCAAATGATTATTTTACTCTTAAAGAAAAACTTAAGGGTTCTTTGGAAAGCACCGAAGTAGGAATTGACATTGAACATGCTTTGAAAAGACTAAGAGATGGAATAAAACATACAGTTTATAATAATGCTATAGGTGTTTTTGAAGATATGGGAATAAAGTATTATGGACCAGTGGATGGACATAATATAAAAGAATTAGAAAAATATATGAATTTTATAAAAAACTATAAAGATGGACCGTGTATTTTACATTTGAAGACTATTAAAGGTAAAGGAATGGATTTTGCAGAAAAGAATCCAACAAAATTTCATGGAGTTAGTAATAAAAAAACAGAAAAGATTTCTTACTCGAAAGTAGTTGGAAATACATTAAAATATATTGCTGAAAATTATGAATTTGTAGCTTTTACTGCTGCAATGGAAGAAGGTACAGGACTTAATATATTAAAAAAAGAATATCCAGAGAAGGTTATAGATCTCGGTATTACAGAGCCTTCTATTGTTACCGCAGCTGGTGGAGTAAGATTGGCAGGTACATTTGCCATTGTTGATATTTATTCAACATTTATGCAAAGAGCTTTTGATTCAATAATCCACGATATAGCATTGCAAAAAATTCCTGTTTTATTTTTACTGGATAGAGCAGGAATAGTTGGTGAAGATGGACCTACACATCACGGAGTATTTGACATTTCATATTTAAGATTGATTCCAGATATTGAGATACTAACACCTTTAAATGCTCAGGATTTAGCAAATATGATATATACATCTTTAGAGAAAGATTTAAATGTTCCTACATTTATACGATTTCCGCGTGGAGGTGAATTGTTAAACATAAATGAGATAATTGATAATTTAAAAATTGTAGATTATAACTGGAAAGTACTAAAAAGGGGAAATGAAAAAAATGTCATTTTTGTTGTTGGGCAATTGATAGAAGAATATAAAGATTTATGGGATGAATTAAACGCAACTATAATTGGTGTAAGAAGTATAAAAACATTGGATAAACACATTTTAGATATTTATTTAAAAAATGGATCTAATATTATTACTATTGAAGAAAATAATATAAAAGGAGGATTTAACGAAGAAATAAAAACGTATATATTAGAAAATAAAATAAAATGCAATTTTCATGCATTTGGAATAAAAGATGAATTCGTACCCCAGGGAACAAGAAAAGAACTTTTAGAAGAATATGTGTTGAATTCTGAAAAATTGAAAAAGATAATTTTATCTACAGAAAGGGTAAATTAACCAATTGAAAGGGGAGGGTAAAATGGCAAAAAATAAGATCTTACTACTATTCTTAATATTGTTTAGTTTTTTTGGATTTTCTTTTAATCTTTTTACATTAGGAACTTATGGAATAACTTCATCATCAACATCTTTAGATATAAACACATGGGATGAAACCTTCAAAGATTTTAATTATTATTCTTTTAAAATTGCCATAATGTATCCAGCTGAAGATTCTCCAGAAATGCTTTTTGGACCTTATTTTGGATATACAATTTATGATAATCTTGATAAAACACAGATGAAAGATTTAAATGCCATAATAGAAAGTGCTGGATACGAATTTGGTATTGCAACATTATACAATACAGAATTTTTGTTTAACTCAAAATTTAATGTATTAGCATTTGGTGGAGTTCATACAGAGGATCAATTCCAATCATTATCAACTTCTATTAGCATAAATCTGGGTATTTCATATAAAATATCAAGTTTTGATTTATCAATATTTACAGGATATGAATCAAGATATTTTACAACGGATAATAAGATGGCAACAATAAATTATTTTCCCGTTTCTTTAGGTATGGAGGTGCTCTTTTAATTAATGAATCAAAAAACATATAACGATTTAGAAATAAACAAGATATTGGAAAAGATTTCAAGATATTCTTTTTCAAACTATGGAAAGAAATATATTTTAGAAAAATTTGAATATATAAAAGATTATAAATTGTTAGAAAAAGAATATATGATATTAAAAGAATATCAGGAGTTTATTCTAAAATGTGGAGAATTTGATTTAAGGGGAATTCCTGCAATTTATTTAGAAATGGAAAAAATCGAAAATAATATATATTTAACACCTGTTGAATATAAAAAAATCTCAAATTTTTTATCTCAAATATTAAGTGTCAGAGATGAAAATAAGAAACTATTAAAAACCCACAATGAATTAGATAAAATATTTAATTCTATTCCTGATACGAACAAAGTTATAAAATTAGTGGATAAATCTATAGATGAAGATGGGAATGTTAAAGACACAGCGAGTGATAGGTTAAGACAATTAAGAAAAAAAATTGATATAATAAAAAAAAATCTAAGCGCTACTCTAAAAAGAACCATATCAAAATATCATAAATATGTATCTTTAGAACAACCGACGTTAAAAAACAATAAATATTGTATAGTAGTAAGGAGTGAATATAAAAATAAAATAGGTGGTACGATAATTGCGTATTCTGATACTGGAGTTTCCGTTTATATTGAACCATATGAGATAGGAAAATTAAATTCAGAACTTCAGGATTTAATAGCGTTGGAAAAATCTGAAATCTCAAGGATATTGGGGAATATTTTTTTAGAAATTACAAAAAATATATATTCAATAAATAAAACTATTGAAATAGTTGAGTATATTGATGGTTTAACAGCTAAAATCAGATATGCAAAAGAGTATAATTATGTATTTTCATTACCTGATTATAAAAATAATACAATAGTACTTGATGGTATTAGACATCCATTAATAAAAAAAGATGAAGTTGTTCCTGTAAATCTGAAATTATCGAAAGATAAATGTGGAATGATAATTACAGGGCCTAATACGGGAGGAAAAACAGTAGTCTTAAAATCAATTGGAATTAGTGTGATTTTTTCTCACGCAGTTTTCCCAATTCCAGCATATAATGCAAAAATTCCATATTTTAACAATGTATATACAGATATTGGGGATGAGCAAAGCATTGAACAAACATTGAGCACATTTTCTGCTCATTTGAAAAATATAAAATATATTTTGGATAATAGCGACGAAAATTCGTTGATACTAATAGACGAACTTGGAACAGGAACAGATCCTATAGAAGGTTCTGCATTAGCATTAGCGATAATTGAAAAATTGATAGAACTTAAATCTACATTTTTTATAACTTCTCATTTATCAGCAGTAAAAATATTTTCAATAGAAAACGAAAATTTAATGTCTGCTTCAATGGGGTTCGACAAAGAAAACTTAATGCCCACTTATAAATTATTAGTCGGTGTTCCAGGAGCATCTCATGCTATTGATATTGCAGAGCGATTGGGATTACCAAATGATGTATTATTAAAGGCAAATAATTTTTTAAGCAAAGAACAGGTCTTTGATGATAAAATTATAGAAAACTTAACTCAAATATATGAAGAATTAGAAAAAGAAAAGGAAAAACATGAATTAAAACATAAAGAAGTTATAGAATTAAAACAGAATTTAGAAGAAAAAATGGAAATATTAAAGAAAAAAGAAATTGAAAAGATAGATGAAGACATAAAAAAATATAAAAATTATCTGAGAGAATTGAAAAAAGAAATAGATTATTACATTAGTATACTAAAAAAAGAAAAAAACATAAATCAACTGAGAGAATTGGGTAAAACGGTCGAAAATAAAAAAAGAGAAATAGAAAAAATAAAAATTAACGATAAAAAAAGAAAAGAAACAAATATACAAATTGGAGATATAGTGAATATTTCAGGTGAAAAGGCAAAAGTTATAAAAATAAAAGGTGACAAAATTATAATAAAATTCTTTGATAAACCTTTTGAATTAAGTGTTTCGATGGATGAAATTAATATTGAAAAAGATGAGATAAAAAAAGAAAAGAAAATTGAAAAGGCATATATTGTTCATAATAAAAAGAATGAAATAGATATAAGAGGTATGACTGTAGAAGAAGCTATACCGGAAATAGAAAAATTTATTTCCGATATGATTTTGTCAAATTCTAATAATGGATATATAATTCATGGTAAGGGAACTGGAAAATTAGCAATGGGTATATGGAATTTTTTAAGAAAAAATAAAAAAATAAAATCATTTAGACTTGGTAATGATAAAGAAGGCGGAACTGGAGTTACATATATAGAGATAAAATAACAAATCCTCATTGGAGGTGTATTATGTTTGCACTGGATATAGGCACAAGATTTATTGTTGGATTAATATCAGAAATGAATGAAGATTCAGAAATTGTAATAAAAGATATTGCAATAAAAGAGCATGAGAACCGTGCTATGCTTGATGGGCAAATTCATGATGTTACTAAAGTGTCAAAAGGTGTTGAGAAAGTAATAAATAAGCTTAAAGAAAAAAATAACGAAATAAAACATGTTGCTGTAGCCTTAGCAGGTAGATTCCTGGTTACAACTGTTGGAGAATATGAAAAAAACATATCTGAAAACAAATATATTGATTATAATACAGTAAAGACTTTAGAATTAGAAGCGGTAAAAAATGCAGTTGAAAATTTAGAAATTGAGAAAAATTTTTATTGTGTGGGATATTCTGTATTATATTATGAAATTGACGGAGAGTGGATAAAAAAATTAGAAGGTCAAAAAGGGAATGTTGCAAAAGTAAAAGTAATAGCAGCTTTTTTGCCGAAAAATGTTGTAGATGCTATGTTGGCTGTATTAGAACTTAATAATTTAGAACCTGTTCATATTACGCTTGAACCTATAGCAGCTATGAATTTAATTGTACCAGAAGATTTAAGAACACTAAATATAGCTATGATAGATGTTGGAGCAGGTACCAGCGATATAGCCATATCCAAAGATGGAACAATAATTGGTTATGGAATGGTACCAATGGCTGGAGATGAAATTTCAGAAGCAATTTCTAAAGAATTACTTGTCGACTTTAAAACTGCTGAGCGATTGAAAAGGGCTCTGAATTCTGGCGATGATACTATATTAAAATATAAAGACATTTTAGATTTTGAGCATGAAATAACAAAAAATGAAATTATGGAAATTATAGATCCAATAATTGAAGAAATTACAGGTAAAATAGCAGAAAAAGTTTTAGAATTAAACGGAAAATCTCCAATAGCAGTAATGGTAGTTGGAGGTGGTGGTAAAGTTCCAGGATTTGTAGAAAAATTATCTTTAAAATTAAATTTATCAAAAAATAGAATAACTTTAAAAGATGTAAAAAATATAGATTATGTAAAATTTGAAAATGAAGATGAAACTATTGAAGGTAGTGAATTTATCACGCCAATTGGAATAGCATATGTTGCACATAAAAATGAAGGAAATGTATTTGCAAGAGTTTTGGTTAACAATAAGCCTATTAATATGATGCTGGTTGGTGGAAATATTTCTGTAATACAGGTATTATTACAAGCTGGATTTGGAATAAATGATCTTGTAGGCAAACCAGCCCCAGCAATATCTTATGAGATAAATGGTGAATTGAAATTTATTCCTGGTGAAAAAGGAAAAGAAGCTGAAATAAAAATAAATGGAATGAAAGCCGATTTAAAATCACCTATAAAACCAGGAGATATAATCGAAGTTGGCAAGCCTGAAAATGGAAAAATAAAAAAGGTATACTTTAAAGATATTATAAAAGCATATAAAATATATATTGATGGAAAATTATATGAAATATATCCCAAAATTTTTAGAGAAGATAAAGAAATAGATATTTCAGAGGAATTAAATGATGGGGATAAAATAGAAATAAAAAATCCTTTTGTAAAAGATTTAAATATAAAAACTACAGTAATAAAATTCTCGATTAACGATAATTCTTATGAAATACCAGCAGGAAAAATCATTCTAAGAAATGGAAATATATTGAATGATTATGATGAAATAAAAGATGGTGACATATTAAACACAAAATTTATTGATTTACCAAATATTGCCGATTTTATTGATATTAAACCAGAAAAGTTTATTACGGTGGTTTTGAATGGGAATAACATAGAAATACCGATAGAAGAAATTATAGTAAAAGATAAAAACAATAAAATAGATATAAATAATAAAGTTTATAACGGTATGCATATTAAGGTAGAAAAAGTGGAAAAAGATATAAAATTATTAGACCTATTTTTACATATAGATTTAGATATAAGCAGTTTCACCAAATATAGAATATTTATAAATAATAAAGAAATATTCAGTTTTAATGAGAAAATAAACAATGGAGATAATATAAGGATGGAATTTGAATGATAAAGGGAATAGGCATAGATATAGTTGAGATTGATAGAATAACAGATGGTATTGAAAATAAAATATTAAGCGAAAAAGAATTAAAAATATTAAATAAATTTCAAGGTAGAAAAAGAAAAAAAGAGTTTATTGCAGGAAGATTTTCTATAAAAGAATCATTAATAAAAGCATGTGGGATTTTTATACCTTTTAAAAAAATAGTCATTCTTAATAATGAAAATGGAAAACCTTATATAGATGAAGAAACATTAAGATATATAGAAGAAATATTCGGTGAAATAAAAATACATATATCAATATCTCACGAAAAAAATTACGCAGTTTCAATGGTGATAATCGAAGAGGTGGAATGATGACATATTATGAAATAATAATAAAAATAATATTATCTTCAATATCCGGAGCCTTAATTGGGTATAATAGAGAAAAAATAAATAGACCAGCTGGAATCAGAACTCATGCGCTGTTATCTTTGGGCGCAAGCATATTGACAATTATATCAATAACATCATTTTATGACCCTGTAGCAAAAGTTGGAGACCCAGGAAGAATTGCAGCTCAGATTGTTTCAGGAATAGGATTTTTAGGCGCAGGTACAATATTAAAGAATGGTAATAAAGTTAAAGGATTAACCACCGCTGCAACATTATGGGTATCTGCATCAATAGGTATGACATTTGGTGCAGGCGCATATTTCGTAGGGATTAGCGCTTTAATGATAACGCTAATTATTTTATATATAAACAAATTTTCAAAACATTTAAATATGGAAAGAACTATTGAAATAACTTTAAAAGATAAAAAAGATATTAAAGAAATATTGGATATTTTCTCAAAACACAATAATATAATATTAAAAAATATCGACTTTTCACAAAAAGATGATGGGATATTATATTTTGTTCTGGAAAAACCAGGTTATATGGAAATATCTAAAATCCAAAAAGAATTGATGTATATAGAGAATATTGAAAATATAAATATAATTGATGATAATTAATGAAAGGTGGAAATAATTATATGATATCAGAAGATATAAAAAAAGAGTATGAAGAACTAAAAAATAATATAGAAAAATATAATTATTACTACTATGTATTAAATAATCCTTTAATTTCTGATGCTGATTATGACAAATTATTTAAAAAGCTAATAACATTAGAAAAAAAATATCCGAAATTAAAAACACCAGATTCCCCAAGTTTTAGAGTTGGAGGTAAAATATTAAAACAATTTAACACTGTGCCGCATACTCTTCCTATGCTGAGTTTGGATAACACATATAATGAAAAAGAGATTATAGAATTCGATGAAAGAATAAAAAAACTTCTTAATGTTAAAAATGTTGAATATACATGTGAATTAAAAATAGATGGAATTTCAATATCGCTAAGATATGAAAATGGAATCTTAGTTCAGGGAATAACAAGGGGAAATGGAGTAAATGGAGACGATGTAACAGAAAATATTAAAACAATTAGGAGCATACCTCTAAAATTAAAAGAACCCGTGACCATTGAGGTTCGCGGAGAAGTTTTTATGCCTAAAAAGGAGTTTTTAAGAATAAATGAAGAAAGAGAAAATGAAGGGCTGAACGTGTTTGCAAATCCGAGAAATGCAACTGCGGGTACTATTAAACTTCTTGATACATCTGAAGTTTCTAAACGACATCTTGATTCTTTTATTTATTATATATTAGAACCTGAAAAACATAATATAAAAACACAGATAGATGCCTTAACGTACTTAGAAAAATTGGGATTTAAAGTGAACAAAGAAACTAAGCTATCTAAAAATATATATGGAGTAATTGAATATTGGAAATACTGGACAGAAAATAAAAACAAATTAGAGTATGATGTGGATGGAACTGTTATAAAGGTTAACAATTTTGAATATCAAAAAAAATTAGGAAATACCGCACGTAGTCCAAGATGGGCAATAGCCTTTAAATTTCCAGCTGAACAGGCAATTACAAAAATCAAAGATATTATATTTCAAGTTGGAAGTACTGGCATAATTACTCCTGTGGCTATTTTTGAACCAGTATTTTTAGAAGGAACTACTGTTCAAAGAGCTAGTTTACACAATTTTGATTATATAAAAGAAAGAAATATTAGAATTAATGATTATGTAAAAATAGAAAAAGCTGGAGGAATAATTCCGCAAATAGTTACAGTTTTAACAACAAAAAGAACTGGAGAGGAAAAAGAGATTAAAATTCCTGAAAAATGTCCTGTTTGTGGTGGAAAAGTTGGGAAGATGAATTCTCAAGAAATAGCAGTAAGATGTTTAAACCCATTATGCAAAGCGAAATTAAAAAGAAATTTAGAAGTTTGGGTATCAAGAGATGCAATGAACATACAGGGTTTAGGACCAAAGTTAATTGATAGAATTGTTGAAGCAAAATTAGTAGAAAAGGTATCTGATTTATATAAGCTAGATCATTTTAAACTCGCCACATTGGGGCACGGTATAGGTCCAAAAATGATAAGCAAAATTTTACAACAAATTGAAAAATCTAAAAATAGAGGATTAGAGAAAGTTTTATATGCATTGGGGATTCCAAATGTTGGAAAGAAAATAGCCAAAGATCTTGCAATAAAATTCAAAAGTATTGATAATCTCATAAATGCTGAATACGATGAATTAATATCCATAGAGGGAATTGGGGAAGATATTGCTCAGCAAATATATGATTTTTTCAGAAACAAAAGAATAAAAGATATAATCGATGAATTAAAAGAATATGGGATTAAATTAACTCAAGAAAATGAGGGAATAGGTGATATTTTTAAAAATATGAATATTTGTGTAACTGGAGAATTAGAAAGAATGTCACGTAGAGAACTAAAAGAAGTTATTGAAAAGAATGGTGGTATATTTAAAGATACAGTAACCAAAAAACTTGATTTATTGGTAGTAGGAAAAAATGCAGGTAGCAAATTGGAAAAAGCAAAAAAATATGGTATTCGAATATTAACTGAAAAGGAATTTTTTGAACAATTTAAGATATAGGCATTAATAATAAAAGGAGCACAAGATGCTCCTTTTATTAAAAAAATTCCAAAAGGGGAAGTTAATTTTTTGCTGCTAATATTTCAACAATATCTCCAACTGTCTTTATTTTCTCAAGTTCTGAATCTTCTATGGATATACCTAATTCATTTTCAAAGTCCATAGTTAAATCAACGAGTTCTAAAGAATCAAGATCGAGATCATCTGTTAAATTAGCATCTTCGGTTATTTTTTCTTTTTCGATACTTAAACTTTCAGCCATAATATCAACAACTTTTTCAAATAATTCTTTCTTATCCATATTCTTTCCTCCTTAATTTTCAAATAATTCTTCTATAATATCTTTAACCTTTTGCATTTTATTGATTTTCGAAACGGAACCACCACTAAAAACAAATCCATCATTGATATTGCCTATAGCCGCATTATACAAAGCTTTTGCAATACAATAAGGAGCATTTTTAAAATCACATGTTTTTATACAATGATATCTGCATTCATAAGGTTTCCTTTTTCCTTTTTCAACAGATTCAATAAATTTATTTCTAATAGCTCTACCAGGCAATCCAACAGGGCTTTCAATAATAGCGATATCATCAGATTTTGCATTTATTATAGTTTCTTTGAATTTAATATCAGCGTCACACTCTTCTGTTGCTATAAATCTTGTACCCATTTGAATACCATCAGCTCCTAAATCTAACACTCTATTAACATCACTTTTTGAAAATAAACCACCTCCTGCTATTAAAGGAATATTCTTTCCAAACTTTTGTTCTATAGTTAATAAATAGTTTTTAATAATAGGGATATTTTTTTCAAGTTTGGAATCTTCCGAAAATATTTTTTCTTTTTTATAGCCAAGATGACCACCTGCTAATGGGCCTTCTAAGACAAAAGCATCAGGCAAATAGTTATATCTAGACATCCACCTTTTTACTATTATTTGAGCTGCTTTTAAAGAAGATATAATAGGAACTAATTTAGTCTTACTATTATTCAAAAAAGATGGCAAATTTAAAGGTAGTCCTGCACCAGAAAAAATGATATCAATACCTTCATCGATAGCAGTTTTAACCATATCAGAATAATTAGTAAGTGCAACCATTATATTAACCCCAATAATGCCTTTTGTTTTTTTCTTAGCACTTTTAATATAATTTCTAAGACTTTCTATACTCGCTTCTTTATAGTTTTTTATATTAGAAAAAAAGCCTATTCCAGCAGTACCTATAACTCCAATTCCTCCAGCATTTGCAACTGCAGAAGCTAATCCATCAAGCGATATTCCAACAGCCATTCCTCCTTGAACAATTGGATATTTAGGTATAATATTTCCTATTTTCAACTTTCTTATAATAATATCACCTCGCTCATTTAAAATGACTCATGGTCATTAAAAGATAAAATAAAAAAATATTATTCGTCATTTTTTAAACTTTTTTCAATAAACATTACATAATAATCCAGTATTTCTTCGGCTGGAAAATCTTCATCCCAATTTTCATATAACTTTTTTCTTAAATTAAACTGTTGAACAATACCGACAGTCTGTAACCACAATAACATAGATAATTTATTTACATCAATATCTTTTCTTATAGAACCATCATCAATACCTTTTAGAATCAATAATTTTAAAATATCATAAATCTCTTCGCTTTTTTCATAAGTATTTATTATAATTATTTCGGAAGGGTCCAGAATAGCCTTTTCAGATTCGTATTTGATAACAAAACTATAGTAATCAGGATATTCTCTATAAAACTGAATATATGCACGTCCCATATTTAAAATTTTATCCAATCCAGTATTTACAGAATTTATTTTATTTTTTATTAAATCTTCTAATATTATAAGCCCTTCATATACTAAAGAAAAAAACAAATCTTTTTTACTGGAGAAATATAAATACAACGTACCTTTTGCCATTTTTGAATTTCTGGCAATTTCATTCATAGTTGTATTTTCATAACCTTTATTATAAAAAATCTCTTTAGCAGTTTGCATTATAATTCTTTTCTTCTCAAGAATTTTATCCTCATTATATTTTTTTCGTGTCATACAATTCTCCTGACTATTGGTCATTTTCTCTCGATGATTATAACATTTTTTTTTATTTTTGTCAATATTAAAAATATGCTAATTTATTTCTGTTGATATTAAATAAATATATATATTTTCATAAAATAACCCTCTAAATTTCAAATATTTTTATTGAACTTTAAATTATATATGGTATAATATATGAAAATTGAAAGGAGTGTGAAGGTATGGAATTAATTAACAAATTAAATAATGATATAAAAAAATTCATGAAAGAAAAAAATTCTAAAGCTTTAAACGCTATAAAAATACTTAAAACAGAAATAAAAAAAGCTGAAGTTGAAAAACAAAGAGAATTAAACGAAGAAGAAATTTTAACCATAATAAGAAAGCAAATAAAAATGAGAAGAGACTCTATTGAACAATATAGCAATGCTGGTAGAAAAGATTTAGTTGAAGAAGAGAAATATGAATTAGAGATTTTGCAACAATATCTTCCACCTGAAATGTCAGATGAAGAAATTGAAAATATAGTAAAAAATATTATTAATGAAATTGGAGAAAATGCAAAATTCGGGCAAATAATGGGATTGGCTATGAAAAAATTAAAAGGAAAAGTTGATGGAAATAGGGTTAATTCAATAGTAAAAAAGTTGTTGAGTTAAAATGAAAAAAATACTATTATTCTTGTTTTTATCCATAATTATTATCAATTTTTCTCAAATAAAAATAAAAAAAGAAAATATATTATTAATTCAAAACTCAAATTCATGGATTATGAACGAGATTGTCGATGAATTTGAGTCTAAGCTTTCGTATTCATATAATGTATATAAAGAAGATAAGAATGAAGATTATAATTTAAAGATAGTGTTTTCAGAAGATGCTTCTAAAAACAATGTTCGAATTTTGGCTTCATTTGATGGAACTGTTCTAGATTTGTCTGAGAAAATAAAGGATAATGAGGAATGGGTGAAAAAATTTACTATTAAAGTACTTGAAAAAATATCTTTTAATCGATTTTTTTATAGTAAGCAATGGGATTTTTTACAATTAACTTACTGGGATGGTGTGGATGAATATCCATCAATGTCACCAGATGGAAACAAAATAATTTTTATTTCTGATAGATATATAGGTAATAGAAATATATGGGGATACGATTTTATGGAAAATAAATATATAAGTATTCCTTTAAATTTTTCTTCTGAGTATTTCCCAAATATAACAGAAGATGGTTCTTTTGTATTTCAGAGTTCGCTGTATGGAAAATGGGACGTTTTAATTTATAATCCTGAATTAGAAAGTATAAAGAGGATATCTGACGATTCTTATAACGCATATACTCCGTATTATCATAAAGGGAATGTATATTTTTCGGCAGAAGAGAGAAATGGAAAAAGTTGGACGGAAATTTATAAATATAATATAATAGAAGACAATATTGAAAAAATTACTTCATTGAAAGACACATTTAAGTTTAGACCAGTAGTATTTAAAAACAAAATAATATTTCAAATGATAAATCCAACGAATGGACAAAATAATATATATATGCTTGAAAAGAATAAAATTATACCTTTGATATTTTCAGATCAAAATGAAGTTGATCCATATGTTTATAAAAATTATATAGTATATTCTAAATTAGAAAAAGGTTATTATAAAATATCATTATATGATGTAAAAAATAAGAAAGAATTTTGTTTAACATCAGATATTTATGATGATGCATTTTACCCTTATGTATATAATAATATCGTATTATTTTCATTATATTATAAAAATGGGGAGCCTGATATTTTTGCTGTCAGACTCCCATAATATTATGATCTAATAACCTTATCTAATTCAATCTTTTCTTCTGCTGATAATATTTTTTCAACATCTATTAAGAAAATCATATCCTCTTCAGTTTTAATAATTCCGCTTATATAATCGGCTTTTGTTCCGCCTACTGATGGTGATTCTTCGATTTGTTCTTGTTTTATATTCATAACCTCTTTCACTTCGTCAACCATCAAGCCGAATTTTTTTTCTCCTGCTTTTACAACCAAAACTTTAGCTTTATATTTGTCTTGAAACTGAGGATAATTGAATTTCAATCTTAAATTTATTATAGGCAAGACACCGTCTCTAAAATTAACGATTCCTTCAATAAAATCAGATGCTTCAGGTACTTTTGTAGTTTTTTGATATTCAATAACTGTATCAACATGATTAATATCAATAGCAAATTTTTCATCATCAATTTCAAAACTTACAGCTTTCAATTCAACAGACATAATTATCCCTCCTTATACTTTTGTTTATATTATACCATAAATAAAAGTATTTTTGAATAATTATACATACATAGTATTTTTGTTGTACAATACATAAAAAGCAAAAATTTATGATATAATTATTCTAATAGATACAAAGAAAGGGTGGTTTAATGAAATTGAAAAGTAAATTACTCACTATTTTTATTTTAACATTATTTGTTCCTTTTTTTATTTTAGGATATTTTTCACTAAATAATTCAAAAAAAGCTCTTGAACACGAGATTGCATCAAATTTTTCAAATATAATGGATTCCAAAACTTTTGAATTATCTTTGATTCTTAATAATTATAAAGGAAATCTTGAGAATATTACTCATTTTCAATATATACCATTAATGTTAAAATCTATGAATTCGTATTTTAAAGATTTTCAGGATATAAAAAATTTAAAAGAAGTATATGTGGAGAAAAATCCTAATTCTTATGAAGAAAGATATAAATTATATAAGATTGATGATGAAAATTTAGAAAAATATGGAGATGATGAATTTGCAATTTCAGATTATGATTTATTACACAGAAAGTATCATCCTAATCTTGTAAGTTATGCTTTATCTCAAAATTTAGAAGATGTGTATTTAATAAATAATAAAGGTGATATTATTTACACCTTAAATAAAGGAGAAGAATTCACTGAAAATATTGAAAATTCAGAATTAAAAAATACATCTTTAGGTAAATTGTATAATAAACTTAAAAAGCAAAAAGATGACAAGATTAATATCGAATTTTCCAGTATTGAAATATATAAATTTAAAAATAATAAACCCATATTATTTATAGGAACACCTTTTGTATATAGGTATGCAAGATATGGATATATAATAATAGCAATTGATTTTCAAAAGATAGGAAAAACAATATTTGATAATATAAACAAAAAAGACTTTACAAATATATATGTTTTAAACTCAAAAAATATCTTGATTACAAAATTGAAAAGTGTAAAATCTGGAAAAAAAATAGAAAAAATACCATCAATTTTAAATAATATTATGGAATATTCAAATTTTGAAAACAATGATGTATTGGGAATATCTTCTGAACTTTCTTTAAATAATGAGAAATTAAAAATAATATTGGAAGAGGATAAACATATAGCGTATATGCCAATAAATAATTTGAGAAATGCATTAATTATTATAATTGCCATTACATTAATAATTGCTATGATTATTGCAATAGTATTTTCTAATAGCTTAACAAGACCAATAAAAGTAATAGAAAATAATGCATTATTAGTATCTAAAGGTGATTTGACAAAAGATATTTATATAAAAAGAAAAGATGAAATAGGATTAATAGCAAATATTTTTAATTTATTAAAAGACACTATTAAAAATATATCGATTTCGTTTAATAAATATTCGAATACATTGAATAATGTAGAAGAAAAATTAAATCTAACTTCAGAAGAATTAATAGATATTACAAATAAAACATTTGAATCATTTGAGGAAATTAAAGAAAATTTAGAAGTTGTTGCATCGTCGGCTGAAGAAACTACCGCTAATATTGAAGAAATTACTTCAGGAGCCGATTTATTATCTAAATCAGCAAATGATTTAAATTTAAAAACAAAAGAAATTTCAACTAATGCATCTTCAGGAAAATTAAATATTCAAAGTATGATAAATGATGTATCTAATATAGAAAAATTAGTTGAAAAAAGCAATTCTATGATTTCTAAATTATTTGAAAAAACTAAAGCCATTGAAGCAATAGTAGATCAAATAACTGAAATATCAAAGCAAACAAATTTATTAGCATTGAATGCTGCAATAGAAGCAGCAAAAGCTGGAGAAGCAGGAAAAGGATTTGCTGTAGTTGCCGATGAAATAAGAAAGCTTGCTGACGATTCAAGTAGATCAGCTGCTAATATTACAGAAAATTTAAATTCTCTTGTAGAGGATGCCAGTGATGCCTTGAAAGAAAGTTCTAATATAACAAATAACGTTAATCAAATAGTAGAATCAATAAAAGGTATAGGAAAACAGATGGAGATTATACTTTCTGAAATTGATACTATTGGAGAAATGGTTGAATATACCTCTAATGTATCGGAACAGCAGAAAATTTCAACTTCGGAAATAACAAAAGCAGTAGAGGCTATTTCCGTTTCAATTCAACAAGTAACTGAAAAAGTAGAAAACATTGCAAAAATGATGAATACACAAAAATATAAGTTGGAGAACTTTGATAACTTGATTGAGGATTTGGAAAACATGACAAAAGAAATGATAAAATTTTCCAGTAAGTTTAAAAGTTAAGAAATTTTTTTGATATGAATAAAATAATTACAATCCTTTATTTAATAAGGTCATAAAGAACCTCAGGAAAATTCCTGGGGTTTTTGTTATTATTGTTATATAAAAAAACAAATAATATGTTATAATTATATTAGGTGATAGTATGAAAATGTTTAAGTTTAGATTGAAAATAACTCATGTGTTATTTATATCTTTTATATTAATTTATATAATAACTTACTTATTAAACAATCCATGGATTGAAATTTTTGAATTGAAAACATTAGATTTGAGATATAGAATTCGGGGAGAAAATAAAATTAAAACTGATGTGATTATTATTGCAATAGATGAAAACTCTTTAATAAATATGTCTACTAAATTTAATGATGAGTGGCCGTGGAATAGAGAACATTATGCCAGAATGGTTGCCAAATTATTCAAGCTTGGAATTAAAGCAGTAGGTTTTGATGTTTCGTTTACAACACCTTCAGAAAGTAATATAATGAGCAATGGAAAATCAAAAGATGATATATTATTATCTGCTATATTAAGAAAATATAATAAAGTTGTATTGGGAACATATTTAACTGTTGAAAAAAAGAATTTTGATGAATATAATCCTGAGTTTCGTAAAGAATTGGAAAAAAACAAATATTATCTAAAATATTCATTTAAACTCAAAAACCCGGAGTATTTACCATTATTTTATCCTTTAACTGCATATAAAATAATACCACCTATTCCAGAATTTTCTTCTCTTGTGCCAGCTTCAACATATGAAATTGGGCAATTAGATCCTGATGGTGTAGCCAGAGGTTTACCTCTTATATTTAAAGAGGAATGGGCATTAGAAAAAGGATATAGTACCGGGTTATTTCCACATATGGATATTATATTATATGCATTTTATAAAAATTATGATATTAATAATTTTATTTTTGATCCTAAAAATTACCAAATTCAAATTGGAAATGAAAATATTAAAACTGATAAAAATGGATCTTATTTGTTGAATTTTTATGGAAAAGGAAAAAATATATTTGATACTATCTCTTTTTATGATCTGGTTTATAGTAATAAATATGACAATTATGATTTTAAAGGTAAAATTGCAATATTAGGATATTCTGCAACTGCTAAAGGTTTATATGATTTAAGAATCACCCCTTTTTCAAATAATGAACCTGGTGTTTATTTGCATGCAACAGCAGTTCAAAATTTAATAAACAAGGATAAAATCTCGAGAATAAACTTTTTTTATACAATTATTATTTTGGTATTTGTACTCTTGTTGTCTTTATTATTTACGTCTTTCAAAAAAATATATATTAAACTCATATCTTTTTTAATTCCTATAACATATATTTTTGTTTCTTACATATTATTCAAAAATAACATATGGATTGATACTTTTTATCCTTTATTATCTACCCTTAGTATATCTACAATAGATACAGTTCAATCAGTTTTAAATGAATCAAGAGAAAAAAAGAAAATAAAATCTTTCTTTTTCAAATATGTTCCAGATTTTGTGGCTCAGAAACTGCTTGAACAAGGTAAAACAGAATTAGGTGGCGAGAAGAAAAATGTTGTTTTAATAATGTCTGATATTGTGGGTTTCACAGAAAAGTCTGAAAAATTATCTCCAGAAGATGTTGTACGTTTTTTGAATTATTATCTCTCTCAAATGGCTGATATAATAAGAAATAAATATTATGGAACTATTGATAAGTTCATAGGGGATTTAATTATGGCAATTTTTGGAGCGCCAATAGAATTTGGTGATGAAGTGGATAGGGCAATATCCTGCGCTTTAGATATGCGTAAAAAATTAAAAGATATAAATATAGAACTAAAAAATATGGGATTTGACTTTGAAGTTAATGCTGGAATAGGAATGCATTATGGTGAAGTGATTATTGGAAATATTGGTGCAGATTTCAGAATGGATTATACGTGTATAGGGGATGCAGTTAATACAACTTCCAGAATCGAACATTTAACAAGAGAATTAAATGAGTGGCTTATTGTTACTGGGGAAATTGTAAAAAGATCTAACAAATATAAGTTTGAATATATTGGTGATTTTAAAGTAAAAGGTAAAGAATTACCATTAAAGTTATATAGGATTAAGGAAGGAGATAAGAATGAATAAAGATTATAACTTAATTTTGGAAAACATAAATTTTTTGAAAAAGAATAACATAAAATATTACATATCTATAAATAATAAAAAGTTTGTTAATATAAAAGAACAAAAAAAAGAAATAATAAAAGTGGAATATAAAAAAGAAAATAGGGTAGAAATAATTTTTTTTGATAATATTGACGAGGATTATTTATTAAGTTTTGACAACGTAATTAGAAATTTCTGTAAAATTGAAAAAAAAGAGTATATAAATAATAAAATATTTGATATCCTTTCAAGGATAAAGCCAAATATAACTTTTAAAAAAACTATAGAAAATATAAAAGAAACTCTAAAAAATTTATTAAATCTTGATAATATGGATTTTTATATATATGAAACATCATCTTTTTTTCAAACAAATGATTTTAAACATTCTAAATTAAAAAAGAATAAATTTATATATTGTAATGTTAATAAGATGTATTTTCCCATTTTTTTTGAGAGCGAAATTTTTGGACATTTTATTCTAAAAAAAAATATGGGATTTGATTTATACGATTATACAATATTATATAAATTAAGTGACTATATAAAAAAAACAATTGAAAATTCATTTTTAGAAAATAAATTTGAAATAATCCTTGATAAATCATTAAATGTATTAACAAGCATTCTTGAAACACGTGTTCCTGGAGCCGAAAAGCATTGTCATAATATTGCAAAATCAGCAATAAAAATAGGTGAATATTTAAATTTAGAAAAAAAAGATATTCAAAATCTCATGCTTGGAAGTATGATATTTGATATTGGTAAAATTGGCATTCCAGAATATATATTTTTAAAAAAAGAAGAATTAACTAAAGAAGAAAATCAATTAATAAAAAAGCATGTTTTATATGGATATGAATTGGTATCAAAAATTCCAACCATTCCAGATAAGGTAAAAAAAATAGTATTATATCATCATGAAAAATGGAATGGCGAAGGTTATCCAGAGGGGCTCGAAAAAAATCAAATTCCTTTATTGGCTCAAATTATAGGGCTCTTGGATACCTATTATTCTTTATTAGAAGATAGACCGTATAGAAATAAATTACCAAAAACAAAAGTTTTAGAATTAATAGATAGTTATAGCGATATATTTTTTAATCCTGAATTGGTAAATGCTTTAAAAGAGGTGGTTGACAATGATTGAAAATATCTTTTTTTATTTTTTATTATCTCATTTAATTGGAGATTATGTCTTTCAAACATCCTATATAGCACGTTATAAAAATTCTAAAGTTAAAGTGCTGATTCTGCATATTTTTATAATTTTTATTTCAATGTTTATTTTGTTCTTACCCTCTTCTTTAAACTTATATAATTTTATTATATTACTCTTTTTAACAGGTATCCATTTATCAATAGATACATTAAAATTTAAAAATAGAACAAAAAAAGACTTCAATTCACATACCTATTATATTCTTGATCAGGTGATGCATTTTTCTTCATTAATATTAGTAAGTATGATGTATAATCAAAATGAATTTTTTCTTAAACCGGAATTTACAAAAATTTTATCAATAGGGTTATTTAACGCGTATTTCATAAGTCTTTTATTTTATATGATAGATAATTCTTCGATGCCATATAAAAGAGATTATTTAGGTTATATATTCAGAATTGCATTACCTTTTATAAAATATTATAGTAATATATTATTTTTAATACTCTCTTTTTTGTTTGTAATGTTTTCAATTTTATTATTCTTTAAAAAGAATGAAATAAGTACCAGATCTGAATTAGGACCTTTGTCCCTTAGCATTATAATTACTTATTTAACCATATGGAGGTGAAACTATGTTTAAAAAATTAGGGGTAATTTTCTTTTTTGTGATGTTTACATCTATGTTTTTTGGAAATGTCGTTATTAATGTTGAAAATACAACAGTTTATGCAGGAGAATCTGCCTTGATTGAAGTTACAACGGATCAGTCAACGTTAACGCATTTGTATGTTGATGTAACCAGTGGAGGTTTTGATGATCCGTTTATCCTATTTGATGGTTTTGATCTTGTTGATGGAAAGGCAAGCCTTACTTTTCTAGCTCCTTTAATGCCTACAGAAACAACCATTACTTTTTTTGATGAAGGAAGAACTTTTGAAAAAATGCTTAAACTAAAAGTTGTTGAAGAAAAAATAGATATACCAGAAACAAAATTAGTTATTTTAGAAAAGAAAGGTAATGTATTATATAAAAAACCAAATAATGATGTTTGGGATTCTCTTGCAACAGAAACTGTAATTCAGGAAAAATCGGAATTATTAACATTAGAAAATGGTTTTGTGCACTTAAAAGAACCTAATTTAAATATAGAAATTAAAGTAGCTGCTGATACACAATTATATATCAAACGTTTAAGAGTTTCAGAAAGTGGAGATATTGATATCGAATATGAGTTAAAAAAAGGAGCTACAATTAATAAAATCAAAGAAATTTTGGCCCCAGGATCAAAATATCTGGTTGGTTCTGGTTCTGTAGTTGCAGGAGTTAGAGGTACAGAATTTGGATTTGAAAATATTAATGGTAATACTAAAATCAGGACATTTGAAGGCACAGTATATACAATGGTTAATAATCAATTATTTCCTGTAACTGCAGGTAATATGTTTAGTTATTCTCCGCAACAACCAAAACCAAATATTCAAAATTTAGATAAACCATTAGAAAATTATGAGAATGAAATTTCTCCTAAAACTGAAGAGCAGCCTTCAGAAGAACAACAACCAGAAAAAAAATCTGAAGAAAAAACAAAGCAAGCTGAAGAGCAGCAGACAACTAAAGCAAATATAGGAAATATTTCTTTTGGTAAACAGCAAAAAGGAGTTAATAGTTATTTAGTATATTCTTTTGCACCAAATTTCGATTTTGGTCCTTTTGGAATAGGAATTGGTTTTAATGCTTATCAAGAAGATATAGATAGTCCGTTATATTATGGTCTTCCAACTGAAAATTCATCTCCTTCAGAGAATATTTTAAGTGCTTTATCTATTAATTATTTAAAATTTGATTTTTCTACATTTTATATTAGATATGGTATAAGTCAGTCTTATACAAAAGGATTAGGGCTTTTTATGAATAATTATACTATACCTTACTCCAGAGTAATTGATACTGAACTTAGATTCGGAAATGTTAAGATTGGAGGACATGTTCCTTATGAAATAACATCACTAATACCATTTAATTATCAACAAACATCAAATGTATTTTTTGCGTATCTCGATGCAGATTTAAATATATTCAACACAGAAGTTACTGCTATAATGAATCTTAATAAAGAAAAAACGAAAGATGAATTTAATCAGGCATATTTAACAACAATATATAAAGATATTCTATTTTTTAGGTTTGGAGTAGAAGGTGACGTAGTTTTAACCAATGATGGAACGATAGTATATGGTTTTCTTGCTGGACCAATTATGAACTTTCCTCCATATTTCCAATTTATGTTTGGAATAAATTATTTGTCAAATGGTTTTAATAGTGAATATCTTAATTCGTATTATGAATACAATTCTGCAAATGGTATATATATGAATTTAAACAGTAAAAAATCATATGGGATAATTGGAAAAACCGTTTTTTCGATTTCTCCATACTTAAATATATTAATAAAATATAACAAATTGTTTAGCGAAAATAGAGATAGCTTATTGACAGGTCAAATGACTGTGAATATTCCTTCAATGGGAGGAATTCCTCAATTGACTGCAGGATTTAATTATATGCAATATAAATTTTTAGAAGATAGCACAGTTGAAAATGTTTTTTTAAATGATAATACAAATTTACAGGGATTTATTTATTACCCAGTTTTGGAAAATTCTGGTGTAATATATTCTATAGCCTATAATATGAAAAAACAAAAATTTGAATATACGCTTAATTTTGAAACAAAGGAGTTCTAAAAATGTTAGATATCGCAATACAAAAGTTTGAGTTAAAAGGTTTAAAAATTAATGATAAACTTTATGGGAAAATAACAGATTTTTCTATAGAAATCGATGAGAATGTGGAAATTTATGCGGAAAGGGAATTAACACAATTTGAAATAATAACATTGAAAAATTTTTTTAATGGTTTTGAATATACAGATTCTATAAATATAAAATTTAAAAGCAGGCATATTTTAGAAACCTTAAAATTAATCAGTAGTAATTTTAAGTTAGAAACTGTATTAAAATACACAGAAGATGCCTTAAGAGAATTGTTATCTTCAGATGGTGCGGCTATATTACTTTATAATGAAAATAAAAAAATGTTAAACTTCTATATTACTTCTGGTGGTGCTAGTGGAAATATAGAAACAATAGATGTACCAATTGAAGGTTCTATTGCTGGAGAATGTTTCAAAAAAAAGGAAACTATAATAATAAATGATGCACAAAATAATCCTTTACATTTTAAAAAAACAGATAAAAAGGCTAAATATAAAACAAAAAATTTAATTGCTACTCCGTTGTTTTTTGAAAATGAGGTTATAGGTGTTTTAGAAGCAGTCAATAAAAAAAATGATAATTATACCTTGGAAGATAAACATATAATAGAACTCTTTTCTTCATTGATATCAAATAAATTGATGAATTCAAAAATATATGATGATTTAAGTAGCACAATTAAAGGTATTATTCTTGCAGTTGCAACAGCAATAGATTTGAGAGATAATTATACTCATACTCATTCAAAGAATGTATCTAATCTTGCAATTAAAATCGGGAAAAAAATGGGATTTAATGATTCTCTATTAGAAGAATTAGAAATTGCGGCTCTTTTACATGATGTTGGAAAAATCGGGATACCTGATGAAATATTGAACAAACCATCTAAACTTACCGAAGAAGAATTTAAAATAATTCAATCTCATACAATTATTGGAGCAAAATTATTATCAGAAATAGATTTTATATCTAAAAACATACCTTTAGGTGCTCTTGAACATCATGAAAAATTGGATGGAAGTGGATATCCTTATAATAAAACGGAAGATAAAATATCGTTATTTGGTAAAATTTTAGCTGTTGCAGATATTTATGATGCATTAACTGCCAAAAGAGTGTATAAGGAACCATGGCCAAAAGATAGGGTTTTAAAAATGTTAAAAGATAATTGTCCTAAAAAATTTGATTGTAAAATAGTCTTAGCTCTTGAAAAGTGTGTCAATACTTAAAAAGGGGAGAAATCCCCTTTTTATTTTTTAAATAATATGATATAATTTAACTGACAATTTATCAGGAGGAGATTGAATGATTACTTTATATAGAAAATATAGACCCTCAACCTTTGAAGAATTAATTGGACAGGAACACATCAAAAAATACTTTGAGAAATCTATTGAAAAAAATGAAATTTCACATGCATATATATTTTCTGGCCCTAGAGGAACTGGTAAAACGACAACTGCACGTATTTTAAGTAAAGTATTAAATTGTGAAAATCCAAATGGTCATAATCCATGTAATTCATGTGAAAAATGTATAGCAATAAATAATGGTAGTTTTATGGATGTTATTGAACTTGATGCCGCTTCTAATAGAGGAATAGATGAAATTAGAAAAATTAGAGATGCAGCTAATTTTAGGCCGGTTTCGGGTAAGTATAAAGTATATATAATTGATGAATTTCATATGTTAACAAAAGAGGCATTTAATGCTCTTTTGAAAACTTTAGAAGAGCCACCAGAACATGTAATATTTATATTAGCTACAACAAATCTTGAAAAGGTACCAGAAACAATAATATCAAGAGCTCAAGTTTTGCAATTTAAAAATATTTCTGAAGCAGAAATTTCAAAGCATATTATAAATATTTCCAGAAAAGAAAATAGAAATATTACTGAAGATGCAGCTAATTTAATTGCCAAAAAAGCAAAAGGTGGAGCAAGAGATGCATTATCTCTTTTAGAACAACTTTTGAAATTCTCAAATACTGATATTACTCAAGATGATGTAATAAAAATATTGGGTTTATTTGATGAAAAAATAGTAAAGGATTTTTTAAATGCAATATATAAAAAGGATAATGAAAAATTATTGAATATATCTTCTATGATTTTTAATGAAGGAAAAGAAATTGAAGTTTTTCTGGAGGAAATTTTAGAGTATATATTAAATAATATTCGTAATAATGAAACATTAGAGAAAAACTTATACATAGCAAAAAAATTATCAGAATTATTAAAAGAGATAAAATATTCTGAAAATAAAAAAATACTGTTTGATGTAAATGTATTATTATTATCTTCTGGAATCTATCATGAAAAGGATGAAGAAATAAATCTTTCTAATATAAAAACTTACAAAGAAAATATTAATAATACCACAGAAAATTTGACTTCTAAAGTTCTTGAAATATTGTTAAATAAAAAGGAAAAAATGAATTTGGGTTTATATTTTGCATTAAAAAACGCCAAAATAAATGAAAAGGATGATTATATAAAAATATTATATAAGAAAGAAAATTTATTGGAATATCAAATAGTTAAAAATAATTCAACAATTCTTGAATTATTATATTCCACTTTAACAAATCATCTGATTAAAATTGATATTATTTATGAAGATAATTCAGATGAAAAAACGAGAAAAAATAATATATTAAAATTGTTTTGAATGGGGGATTTTTCATGAAAAAAGGTTTGATAAGCGCATGTATAATGGCAAAAAATGAAGAACAAAATATAGAAAGATGCTTGAACAGTATAAAAGATTTTTGTGATGAAATAATTTTTGTTGATACAGGATCAACAGATAATACAGTTGAAATTGCAAAAAAGTATACAGATAAAATATATTTCTTTCCATGGAATGGAAATTTTTCAGATGCAAGAAATGAAACATTGAAGTATGCAACCTCTGAGTGGGTATTTATAATTGATGCTGATGAAGAAGCTTCAGAGCAATTGAGAAATAATATTAGAGATGTTTTAAAATCATTGGATAAAGATATAGTAGGGGTTTATATACCTACTATAAATTATCTAGATTTTGAAAAAAAGAATTATGAGATTGCAAGCACAGCAAGATTTTTCAGAAATGGTAAAGTAAAATATGAAAATATTGTTCATAATCAACCTGTATATAAAGGTAAAACTGTAAAAGTAGATCTTGAATTATTACATTACGGATATATTTGGACGAGATTAAGAAGAAAACAAAAAACAGAAAGAACATTGGCGCTTATTCAAAAATATCTGGAAAAAAATCCAGATGATGAATATTATTTAATTCAATATATGAAAACATTATCAATTGCTAAAAAACATATTGAAAAAATGAAAATTGGTTATAAAATAGCGAAAAAATTGCAGAAAGATGTACAAAAAAAAGATTATAAACCGATACCTATGACTGTTGAATTTATGTTTTTGTGGGGAATAGAATTGATGAATAAAGGATATTGGGATGATGCTGAAAAATGGTTTAAAATAGGTTCAAGATGGAACTTAGATGCTTATTATGGTTTAATGAATGTTTATTTTAATAAAAGAGACTGGGAAAATTTAAAAAAAGCATCTTTAGATTTTTTGAAATATTTAAATTTATTTGAAAACAAAAGAAGTGAAATTACGTGGTCAATGCAATCATTATTTAGAAGAAATGAAGGATTATCTTTTTTGATTATAGCAAAGGTTAAAACAAGAGATTTAAAAGATATAGATAAAATTATAAAAGAATTTAATTATAAAAAAAATAACGAAAAAATTATAAAGTTATATGATTTAATTTTTGATGAGTTTGCTAAGGAAACAAATTATAATAATAAGCAAAAATTATTAAAAGTATTAAAAGAAATTCATATTAATATAATTAATAATTCTGAATTTTTTCTCCAATCTACGAACAAAGCGATAAAAAAATATGACATAATATTTGAAAAAACAAAGGATAAAAACCCATATTTATTTTTAGAATATTTTGTTGATAGATTGAAAGATGAAAAGAATATTATAGGTTTTCTGTTAACATTTATAGATGATATATTTGATAAAGATTTTGAGCAGCTGCTTGAATTATTATTAAAAATAAGAAGATTGAGAAAAGATATTAGTTCTGACAAAGAAAAAGCTGTAATAGAATTATTAATTGCAGATATTCTTACAAAAAATGGAAGATTTAATGAAGCAAAATCGAGATATAAAAAAGTGGTAAGTTTAGAGAAATCACTTGCCAGATTTGTTCAAGTCTTAATAGAAGATATATTAACTCATATGGATCCTGAAGAACTTATTCCAGCTTACGTTGAATTAAAAGAAGAAATGAGCAAAAAAAATGAATTATTCTTTAATATAGATATCTTTGATTATCGAGAAGTTGCTTTATTTGATTATTATTTTGGAGAAATATTTCCTGAATTAAAATTCATATACGGATTAAAGATAAAAAATGAAAATAAGGAATTGTTTGAATCGTTATTATTAAAAGTTTTTGAAATAACAAAAAACAAATATTTTAAAGCTTTTGTAAGTTTGAGATTATATAATTACTATAAGGAATGTAAAGAATTTGAAAAAGCTAAATTATATTTGGAGAAAGCGCTAAATTTGAACCCTATTTTAGCAGATTTGACCAGTGGAAATTATAATTATACAGGTTTTTATTTTGAAGAAAAAATAGAAAATAAAGATGATAAAATAGTTAATGTATTAAATATAGGTGAAATAATTTCTGTTCTTCCGGTAATAAATCCTATAAAAATATGGTATGAATCTAAAATAACAGGTTTATATTATGTTTCACCACAACCTACATATAATGCAATGAAAAATTTAGATAATTTTTTAAAGAAATATTCTAAGTATTTTAATTTAATATATCCAGACCCTTTGAAAAATCATAAATTAAAATATATTCTTTCTGAATTAAAAAAAGATAATTTGTTAGAGATTAACTCAATAAATTCGTTTTTCAATAAAGAACATATTACAATATCTAATTTAGAGTATATCGAAGATAGGAATTTTAAAAAATCATATGATACAGTTGTTTTTTTTAATCCAGAATTTTCCAGAAATCTTATAAAAGATTTAAAATATTTAAAAACAATAACAGAAAATTTATTTGTAATATATAATTTAGATGATAATATAATAAACAAAGATCCAAGAGCTTTTTGGTATTTAGAACCTAAGAATATAAGACTTTTTTTTGATTATATGCAACCTGAAAATTTTGAATTTATAGATGATACAATGCTTTTTGTACATTATAAATAATATCATTTAAAATTATTAATATAAATACAAATATGGAGGTGGATATTGTGTCAATAAAGGATCCTGTTTTAAAGGAAGCAAAATCAAAAATGGATAAAACAGTTAAACATCTTGAAGATGAATATAAAAAACTCAGAACTGGAAGACCTTCTCCAGCCATGTTTGAAGAAATTTTAGTTGATTATTATGGAACACCCACACCAATTAATCAAACAGCAACTTTAAGTGTTGGAGAAGACCGAGCCGTTGTTATTACTCCGTGGGATAAAAGTTTGTGTTCAAAAATTGAAAAAGCAATTAATGCTGCAAATTTAGGTATGATGGCGTCAACTGATGGCGTGGTTGTAAGAGTGAAATTTCCAAATCCAACTGTTGAAGATAGAAAAAAATGGGTAAAACATGCAAAAGAACTAGCTGAAGAGTTTAAAGTTGCTTTAAGAAATATCAGGAGAGAAGATATGAAAGTTATAAAGGAAAAACAAAAAAACGGTGAAATTCCAGAAGATGATGCAAGAAAATTGGAAGATGAGATTCAAAAAATATTAAAAGATCATGAACACAAAATTGACGAAGTATTCCACAAAAAAGAAAAGGAGATAATGGAATCTTGAGAATCCCAAAACATGTTGGAATTATAATGGATGGTAATGGTAGATGGGCTAAGAAAAGAGGTTTAAAAAGAACTGTTGGTCACGAACGTGGAGCGAAAGTGGCGGAAGATGTAATACAATGGGCTTCTGATATGGGTATAAGGTATTTAACCTTATACTCTTTTTCTACTGAAAATTGGAAAAGACCGAAAGAAGAGGTAAATTTTCTTTTTTCCCTTATGGTAAGATATCTGGAATCAAGATTAAATAAAATAATAAAAGAAAATGTAAGAGTTAGATTTACAGGAAGAATTGAGGAACTTCCGGATAAAGTATATGATGTATGCAAAAGGATAGAAGAAAAAAGTAAAAATAATACAAAAATAGACGTCATTTTAGCTGTAAATTATGGTGGAAGGCGTGAAATTGTTGATGCGGTAAATAAACTAATTTTAAAAAAAGCAGAAAAGATCTCAATTGAAGATATATCAAATAATCTTTATTTACCTGATATTCCAGATCCTGAATTAATAATTAGAACATCTGGAGAAGTCAGAATAAGCAATTTTTTATTATGGCAAATTGCTTATTCTGAGTTGTATTTTACAGATGTATTATGGCCCGATTTTACCAAAGAAGATTTAGAAAAAGCTATAAGAGATTTTTCAAACAGAGATAGAAGATTTGGTGGCATTCAATCAGATGAAAGAAGGGATTGTAATGGCAGTAAATAAAAAAAATTTATTTATTAGAACATTATCTGGAATAATTCTCGGGCCAGCTGTTGTTTTTTCGTTTTTTTCTTTACCTACAACTATTGGGTTAGCGACATCAATAATATTAATAACATCATTAGAATATTTTGAAATGACATTAAAAGAATTCAAATATGAATATAAGGTATTTCTATCTATAATAGTAGCATTAACAAGTGCTGTATATGGTTTTGCATTAAGAGCTTATTATTCCGGATTATTTATTTTTGATCCCATTACAATTTATATTATAACAATAATTGCAATTTCGGGACTAAGTTTAATATACCTAAAAGATACCAAAAAATATAAAATAGCTATAGAAAATTTTGTTTTTGCCCTTATTACAATATCGTTATTTTTATCATATTTTTACCATATAAATTTAAACTATGGTTCAACTACAAGTATATTAATATTAACATCTGTCTGGATATATGATGCAGGAGCTTTTTTTGTTGGTTTGAATTTTGGTAAACACAAATTATCTCCAAATTATTCACCGAAAAAAAGTATTGAAGGTTTAATTGGAGGAATTATATTAACTTACTTATATATAATTTTGTATGAATATATAAGGTCTTATTTTAACTTGAACTTAATTAATCCAATTCAGGCCATATTTTTCGCATTACTGGTTGGAATAGTAGATACAATAGGTGATCTTACGGAATCATCATATAAAAGAACGTATAACTTAAAAGATTCTGGTGAGACATTACCCGGTCATGGTGGTATGTATGATAGAATTGATGGTTTATTATATTTAACACCAGCATTTTATTTTTTAATGAAAATATTTGGTATATAATGGAGGGATTATATGAATTCAAAAAAAATCAGGGAATCATTTTTGAAATACTTTGAAGAAAAGGGTCATAAAATAATGAAAAGTTTTCCATTAATTCCATCTGACCCTCAATTATTATTTACTGTTGCAGGGATGGTCCCGTTCAAACCCATATTCTGGGGAAAAATGGAACCTACATATACAAAAATTGCAACATGCCAAAAATGTATAAGAACAAATGATATTGAAAATGTTGGTAGAACTGCAAGACATCAAACTTTTTTTGAAATGTTGGGTAATTTTTCTTTTGGTGAATATTTTAAGGAAGGTGCAATTAAATTTGCCTGGGAATATCTTACAGAAGTTTTAAAATTATCCCCAGAAAAATTATGGGTATCAGTTTATTATGATGATAATGAAGCATATAATATATGGAAAGATATAATTGGAATACCAGAAAACAAGATTATGAGATTTGGAAAAGAAGACAATTGGTGGGGGCCGGTAGGTCCAACAGGGCCATGTGGCCCAAGTTCAGAAATATATTATGATACAGGACGTAAAGATTTATGCCCTGATCCAGAAAAATGTACTCCTGAAGATGATTGTGGAAGATATGTTGAAATATGGAATTTAGTTTTTACAGAGTATTATCAAGATGAAAAAGGGAATTTACAACCGCTACCAAGAAAAAACATTGATACTGGTGCAGGATTGGAAAGAATATCTGCAGCTGTACAGGGAGTTTATGATAATTTTGAAACAGATTTATTTACACCAATCATAAATAAAATAGAAAATATATTTGGCATAAAATTTAAAAATAATAAAAAAACAGATGTATCAATAAAAGTTATAGCCGATCATTCAAGAGCTGTAACATTTTTAGTATCAGAAGGAATTTTACCCTCGAATGAAGGAAGAGGCTATGTTTTAAGAAGAATTTTGAGACGAGCATTGAGACATGGTGCATTATTAGGAAAAAAAGAACCATTTATGAATAAAATTATAGATGTAGTTATTGAGTATTATGGTGATATATATCCAGAAATTTCTGAAAAAGCGTCTTTCATAAAAAATATAGTGGAAGCTGAAGAAAAAAGATTTTTGGAAACTCTTGATAAAGGTACTGAAAAATTGATGGATTATATAAAGAATTCTAAAAATAATATAATAGATGGCAGTTTTGCTTTTGAACTTTATGACACATATGGATTTCCTTTAGATATAACCAGAGAAATTGCTGAAGAAAATAATTTTTCTGTGAACGAGGAAGAATTTAATAGATATATGGAATTACAGCGTCAAAGGGCCAGAGATGCTGCTGGTGAAAAAGAATATGCGAAAATAAACAAAGCTTTTAAATATATTGGTGATGAATTAAAAACAACGGAGTTTACAGGATATGAAAATTCAAAAGATGAAAGTGAAATATTATATATAGTAAAAGATGAAGAAATAGTGGAAAATGCGAAAAAAGGTGAAGAAATAGTAGTAATTACCTCAAAAACTCCATTTTATGCAGAAAAAGGTGGGCAAATAGGGGATACGGGGGTAATAAAGAATGAAAAGTTTGAATTTGAGGTTGTAGATACTAAAATTATAAACAATGAAGTTATAGGGCATTATGGTAAAATATTAAATGGAGAAATAAAAGTTGGAGAAAAAGCAATCCTTGAAGTAGATAAAAAAAGAAGAAATGCAATAAAGAAAAATCATACAGCAACACATTTATTACATAAAGCATTGAGGGAAGTTCTTGGTTCTCATGTAAAACAGGCTGGTTCGTTAGTTACTGATGAAAAATTAAGATTTGATTTTACGCATTATGAATCAGTGTCAAAAAAAGATGTTAGAAAAATTGAAGAGTTAATAAATGAAAAAATATTAGAAAATATAAAGGTAATTACAGAAATAAAAGCTCTTGAAGATGCAAAAAATGAAAATGCAATGGCATTATTTGAAGAAAAATATGGTGACAAAGTTAGAGTGGTAAAAATAGATGATTTTAGTTCAGAATTATGTGGCGGTACACATGTTTCATATACCGGAGAAATAGGTTTATTTAAGATATTATCTGAAACAGCAGTATCAGCTGGAGTTAGAAGAATTGAAGCAATAACTGGAATGAAAACATTAGAATATGTAAATGATCTTGAGAACAAAATCAATACTATTTCAGAACATCTTGAAGCAGCTCAAGAAATAATCGTTCCAAGAATTTTAAACCTGTTAGAAAAAATTAAAGAGCAGGAAAAAGAGATAAAAAGATTACAGGAAAAACTTACTTCGCAATCTTTGGACGTTTTTACCATAAAAAAATATGATGATATTGAGATTTATATAAAAATATTTGAAGGTGTTGCTTCTGACGTTTTAAGGAATGTAACCGATATTGCTGAAAATAAAATTAAAAGCGGAATAATTATATTGTTTAATAAAAAAGATAAAAAGGTTAATTTTATAGTAAAAATAACAAAGGATCTATCAGGAAAGTATCATGCAGGAAATATTGCCAGAAAAATCGCAAAAGAATTAGGTGGTGGAGGTGGCGGAAGACCAGACTTTGCCCAAGCAGGGGGTAAAGATCCATCTAAAATAAATGATATAATCAGTAATATTAAAGATTATATAGGGGGATGATTTTACGGAACGCATTATTACATTATTTATTTTTCTTTTTTCTTATACATTATTAATTACAGAAAAAGTTAATAGAACAATTGTCGCGATACTTGGCGCCACTATTATGATGATATTGGGTATTTTTGAAAATCATATAGAAGCTATAAAGAACTATGTTGATGTAAACACAATATATTTATTAATGGGTATGATGATTTTTGTTTCTGTTATCAAGAAAAGTGGGCTTTTTGAGTATCTTGGAATAATAACTTTAAAAGCATTTCATAAAAATGGGTATATACTTTATTTTGGTTTAACATTTACAGTTGCTCTCATGTCTGCTATAATAGATAATGTTACAACTGTTTTGGTTTTCATTCCTGTAACTCTGGCAATAACAGATTCGCTGGATGTTGATCCATTACCCTTTATTTTTGGTGAAATTATGGCATCAAATATTGGAGGAACTGCAACAATCATCGGAGATCCACCGAATATAATGATTGCAAGTGCTGCAGGACTGCGTTTCACAGAGTTTTTTATAAACAATGGTCCAATATCTTTTTTAAATCTTTTTGTAATGCAAATTCTTACAATACTTTTTTTTAAGAAAAAATTGGGTTTTAAAATTGACGTTGAAAAAATAAAATCGTTTGATCCTAAATCTGCAATAAAGAATAAAAAAGGTTTTTATATTTCATGGTTTTTATTGATATTAACCTTATTTTTATTTATTTTTCAGCATCAGCTTGAAATGGAAAGTTCTACAATAGCTTTATTTATAGGATTTTTAGCTTTGTTATTACTTGATAGAAATGAAGTTGAAGAAATTCTGAAAGAAGTTGAATGGGGTACAATTCTATTCTTCTTTGGATTATTTATTATGACTGGTGGTTTAGTTCAAACAGGAATTTTAAAAGATTTTACTTATTTTTTGGTAAATGTTGCCGGAAATTCCATGAGAAGTTTTGCAATGATGCTTATAGGAATTGCTGGAGCCATTTCGGGCTTTGTTGATAATATTCCTTTTACCGCAACACTAATTCCTGTTATAAAAAATTTGCAATATATAAATCCAGCAATTTTTTCCAACTTAGATCCATTATGGTATTCTTTATCACTGGGGGCATGTTTAGGTGGAAATTTCACTCCCATTGGTGCATCAGCTAATATAGTAGCTTTAGCAATGTTGAAACAGTTTAAAAATGAGGAAATAAAATTCCTGGATTTTTTCAAATATGCTTCTCTTATAGTAATATCTAATCTTATACTTTCTGCAATTTATGTAGAATTGATTTTAATTTAGGAGGAATTAAAATGATTGATGTCAATGATGAATTAATAAAAAAATTAGAAAAACTATCGATGATTGAGTTATCTGATGATGAAAAAGAAATAATTAAAAGAGATTTAAATGAGATTCTAAAGTATATGGAAATGATAGATGAAGTGGATATAAAAAATGTTGAGCCTCTATTTTCTCCAATTGAAAAAATATTAAAAAATATTTTTCACGAAGATATTGAAAAAACATCGAAGTTTATTAAAAATATAGTAAATGAATTTCCAGAAAAAAAAGATAATTTATTAAAAGTACCAGGTATTCAAAGTTAATATGAACGATAAAGGAAAAAAATATGAATTAGCAGCTATAAAATATTTACAGAAAAAAGGATTTAAAATATTAAAAAAAAATTTCACCACAAGAATTGGTGAAATCGATATAATAGCACTTGATGGAAAATGTTTAGTATTTATTGAAGTCAAAGGTGGAAAAGATTATTTAGAAAATCCAGCATATAGAGTAAATTATAAAAAATTAAAAAAAATTATAGCTGTTGCTAATATTTTTATTAAACATACTTCTGTTGATTTCGATGAAACAAGAATAGACGTAATAGGTGTAAATGATAAATTTGAAATTTCTTATTTTCCCGATCAAAAATTATTTTAAATTTTAAAGACAACAAGCAGCCTTTGGCTGCTTGTTGCAATTTTAATTTATACGATGTCTAAAAAGTCAAATTTACTCAGGCAGCTTGATTGCTTATCCTTAAAATTATTCATTCTCAGCCGTCGCATCGATTTTTCATCCATGAAAAAGCTTCACTCAAAAAAACGTCCTGTTTTTTTGACGGCTTTCATTCACTCTTAGATTTTTTATGATAAAAAATCTAAGGGGAAAAGATTTATAATTATATAATAAAAATCTTTAATCTTATACCCGCTGTAAGAGAGCGATAGCTCAAAGTTTTTTTTATTAAAATCCAATTTTTAATCCAATAACCCACCGTAGGTGTGTTAAGGGCAATCTTCGAGCCTTCATTTCATTTTAGACTTTTTAGACAATCTAAACTAAATATAATAAATTTGTGTTATAATATCATTGTAAATAGAATAACAAGGAGGAAGAATTATGAAAAGCATAGAGGATATAGCATCTGAAAAATTTGAATTATGGTTTAAATATGCTGATTCTTCTTTAAAATTAGAGATGGAAAAAATGAAAAATAATAAAGATTTAGTTTTAGATAGTTTCTTTAAAGATTTAGAATTTGGAACTGGTGGTTTGAGAGGAAAAATTGGTGTAGGAACAAATAGAATGAATATACATACTGTCGCCAGAGCAACACAGGGGTTTGCAAACTATTTAAAAAAAGTATGTAGATTTCCATCCGTAGTGATTGCATATGATACAAGAAAATATTCATTAGATTTTGCAAAGATGGCAGCGTCAGTTTTAGCCGCAAACGGTATTAACGTATATATATTTAAAGAAGTTACCGCAACTCCTATACTCTCATTTGCTGTAAGATATTTGAAAGCTACAGGGGGTATAGTAATTACTGCAAGTCATAATCCACCAGAATATAATGGTTATAAGATATATACTTCTGATGGAACTCAGGCTGTTCCAGATGTTGCAAATAGTGTAATAAAAGAAATAAATAAACTTGACTACTTTGAAGATATAAAAACAATAGAATTTAAACAGGGATTACATGATGGTAGTATTAATTGGGTATCTGAAGAGGTTTTTGATGAATATTTAAATACTCTTGAAAGTTATTTAAGATTTTTAGAACCACATTTAAAAAATAATATAAAAATTGTATATACTCCTTTACATGGTACCGGATTAAAACCTGTAAAAGAATTACTTGGTAGATTAGGTTTTGACTTAAAAGTAGTTGAAAAACAAGCTATGCCAGATCCGAACTTTTCTACAGTAAGAGTTCCAAACCCTGAAGAGAAAGATGCATTTAAATTAGCATTGGAATATGCAAAAAAAGAAAATGCCGATTTAGTAATGGCAACTGATCCTGATTCAGATAGGCTTGGTATATATATTAAAGAAAATTCAGAATATATTGATTTTACCGGAAATCAAATAGGTATTATGTTATCTCACTATATATTAACAAGAATGCAATCTTTAAATATATTACCAGAAAATGGAGTTATTATAAAAACAATAGTAACCACAGATATGATTAAATCAATAGCGAAAGATTTTAACGTGGATGTTGAAGAAACATTAACAGGATTTAAGTTCATAGGTGAAAAATTAGAAAAGCATGCGAGTTTAGGAGATAAAAAATTTATTTTTGGATTTGAGGAAAGCTATGGATATTTAGCAAATGACCATGCAAGAGATAAAGATGCGATAATTGCAGCGGGATTAGTTGCATTAATGGTTTCTCGTAATATTAATGAAGGTAAAACATTGAATAATTATTTAGAAGAATTGAGAAGAAAATATGGATATTATTTCGAAGAAAACATATCCTTCACATTTGAAGGATTAGAAGGATTAAAAAAGATAAATAACATAATGCAAAGGTTAAGAGATGTACCTCCAGCAGAAATAGGGGATTTAAAATTATTAGAGCTAAAAGACTATTTAAAAGAAAATAACGAATTTCCAAAATCTAACGTTGTTGAATTAAACTATAGTAATAAATTAAAAATTATTGGAAGGCCATCAGGTACAGAACCAAAAATAAAATTTTATTTATTGGTTAAAGGTAAGAATGAGAATGAAGTAAAAGAAATCATATATTCCGCAAAGGAAGCAATTAAGATAATGATAGAATTTTGAGGTGGAAATATGGAACCTAATCTGTTATTAATTACAAATAATGGAGATTTTTATGTTCCCAAAAAATGTGAATTTATAGATCATAAAACTATTAAAATAATATTGTATGGCGATGAAGACCTGAATAATATAAAAAACTTTAATAATGGTATTTTAGGTTATTTCATTTTAAAAGAAAAAAGAGGTAATTTAGTAGGATTAAAAAGATTTTTAAAAATTGATAAAAGAATTGCTTCATATTTAAAAGTTTCATTTGTAGATTTTCTTTCTGAGGAAATTAGAGAATTATATGGTGATTATATAGAAATAATATCAGAATTTATTGGACTTTATGAAACAATACATGAATTTAATGCGCTTATAAAAACAAAAAAAGTAAGAGAAAATTATGAAGATTGGCTTGAAACATTTGTTAAAGATATAGATGATACTCATAAAGAAACTTTGAAAATGTACATTTCTAAATTTGCTAATTTATATCTAATTAGAATATATGAAAAATTATTTTCAAAAAATATAGAATTATTGGAAAAACAGGAAAAAGAAATAGCTTATAAATTATTAGAAACAGGTGTTTTAAAAGAAAAAGGTGTATTATAATGGAGGTAAAAAATGCGAAGAGTTGCTGCAGTAGTTGCATATGATGGTACAAAATTTAACGGGTTTCAAGGACAACCTAAGGTAAGAACAGTTCAGGGAGAATTTGAAAAAACACTAAAAAGGATATTTAAGCAAAAAATTATTTCCTGGGGAGCTGGAAGAACGGATACTGGCGTTCATGGTTATGGTCAGATTATAGCTTTTGATGTTCCAAACGAAAGAATGACTTTGAAAAATATAAAAGATGCATTGAATGCCAATTTACCAGAAGATATATATGTTCGTAGTGTATTTGATGTTCGCAAAAAATTTTCTCCACGGCATGAAGCGAAAAAAAGGATTTATCATTATTATATTTATCAAAATAATGAGCCAAACATATTTTTAAGAGATAGAGTATGGTGGTTTCCATACAATTTAAATATTAATAAAATGAGAGAAGCTGCAAAATATTTAGAAGGAGAACATGATTTTACGACTTTTAAAACAGGCAATGATGAAAGAAACCCTGTAAGAACCATATATAGAATCAGAATTTTAAAAATGAAAAATAATATAATACTAATAAGAGTAGAGGGACAGTCATTTTTGAGAAGAATGGTAAGAAATATTGTAGGTGCTCTGGTAAAGGTGGGAACAGAAAGTTGGAATCCAGAATATATAAAGGAAATATTGGAGGCGAAAAGTCGATCAAAAGCGCCAGCCTCAGCACCACCGCAAGGTTTGTATTTTTATTCGGTGTTGTTTTAATTTCAATTATAATATTTTCGAAAGAAAAAATAGGGCTAATATACAAAGGCCCTACTTCTTTGTTTTCCAACATATTTTATGAAGTTTATAAATATGCTGACATTGAAACTCCTCCATCAACAAATTTAAAAAGGCTTGAAATAACCGTTCAAGCCTCAAATATTAGTATTGAATATAATAATAAACAATATAATGGATATTTAGATGAATATAAAAAAATAATAAAAAAAATTTTTAAAAACGAATTCATAAGAAGAATTTATCTAATAGCAAATGATTGTCAGATGTTTGATGAGACAGGTAATATTGTTTCTTCTGCTTTTTTTAATTGGTCAGAACAATTTAAAGTGAAAATATTAAAAGATAATTTTGAAATTGAAGTGCCGATTAAATTATCTATAGGTAATACCTTTCAAAAAATTCCTGAAAGATGGATAAAAGTTGATTTTATAGGTTATACAGGAGACGCGACATTAAATGGGAACCATATAGAAATAAATAATAAAATATCTTTACCTCCTAATATTTATACTTTAGAAACACCATATGAAACATTAAAATTTAATCTTGAAAATATTTATAATGAATACACAGTGTATCTAACTTCTGAAACTATAACAAAAAAAATAGAGTTTGAAAAAATATTGGGAATTTTTGATTTAAAAAGCGGAGTAGAAATAACTGGAAAAAATAAAAGTGTATGGATATCTAAAAGTGATGATAATATTATAGTAAAAGAAAACAGCTTATTTGTTTCTCCATATGGAATTTTAGAAAAAAATAAAGGGATTCAGTTTCATGGTATGCCGATATATGCATATGAAGATAATCACACAATATATATAATAACCTCATATGGTGAAATTCTAACGATGGGTTTAAGAAATATAATTAAAGATATGGGAAGATCTCCAGCTTCTATAACAAATGAAAATAATAAATTATTTGTAAGTACATTTGGTGGAAAAAGATATATAATTGATTTAAAAACGGGTGGATTATATAATGATAATCAAAATCTGGAAATAAAAAATACTATAAAAATTTATACAGAGAAAACTATATATCTGAAAAATAAAAGTATTATTATACAGAATAACAAAATAAAAGTAGTAAAAAAAGTAAGTGAGGAATAATGATGGAAATCAGACTAGACCAATTTTTAGTAAAAAACAATTATACAGAATCAAGAGAAAAAGCACACAGATTAATAAAAGATGGAAAAGTAAAAGTAAATGATAAAATAATATTAAAACCATCAAAAAAAGTAAAAATAGAAGATAGAGTGGAATTAATTGAACCGGAAAAATATGTAAGTAGAGCTGCTTATAAATTATTAAAAGCAATTAATGAATTTAAAATCAATGTAAATCAAAAAATATGTATGGATATTGGTTCTTCAACAGGTGGATTTACACAGGTATTACTGGAAAATAATGCAAAAAAAATATATGCAATCGATTCTGGCACTAATCAATTGCACAAAAAGTTAAGAAATAATTCAAAAATTATATTAATGGAAAATACAAATGCAAGATATTTAAAAAAAGATGACTTTGAACCAATTGATTTTTTTACATGTGATGTATCCTTTATATCTATAACAAAAATTATTGATTCTATAAAAAAAATAATAAAAGATAACGCAGAAGGAGTTGTATTAATAAAACCACAATTTGAATTGGAACCATCAAAATTAATTAAAGGTGTTGTAAAAGAAAATAAATTCAGAAAAGAAGCTATAAATAATGTTATAAAAGTATTTGAGGAAAAAGGATTTTTAATTTTAGGTATAGTTGAATCCCCAATAAAAGGTAAAGAAGGAAATATAGAATATTTAATGTATGTTAGAAATACTATATAATATTCTGATTAACCTTTTTTTAACCATAAAGAAAAGTAATCAACGTTTTTTGCTGTTATAATACATAAAAATTAATACTATGAAAAACTTTTCCTATATAATTCCAGTAATATGGACTGGAAGTCTCTACCGAATGGCCGTAAACCATTCGACTATAGGAAAGGGGGTAGGTGTATAATATACGCTCCTCTTTTCTTATAGAGGAGCGTTTTTTATTAGGAGGTGTATATGAAAAAAGTACTTATTATTGATTATGGTTCTCAATATACACAATTATTAGCACGTAGAGTGAGAGAATTGGGTATATATTCTGAAGTTATACAGCATGATGAAAAAGCAGATGGAGATATCGGAGCAATAATTTTATCCGGTGGTCCAATGAGTGTAAATGATGAAAATGCTATTTTATTATCTGAATGGATTTTAAAATCTAATAAACCCATATTAGGGATATGTTATGGATTCCAGTTATTAAGCAAAAAATTCGGGGGGAAGGTTGAAAAAACAGAAATTTCAGAATATGGAAAAACAGAAATAGAAAATTTAAAAGGCGAATTATTTGACGGAATAAAATCTAAAATAACAACATGGATGAGTCATGGAGATTCCGTTACAGAATTACCTAAAAATAGTGAAGTCATAGCTAAAACAAAAAATAATATAAATGCAGCTATAAAATTTTCAGAATATATATATGGACTTCAATTTCATCCAGAAGTTAAACACACTGAATATGGAAATAAAATTATAGAAAATTTTCTTTTTAAAATTGCAAAATTAGAAAAGAATTGGTCTTTGAATTATTTTGTTGATGAGAAAATAAAGGAAATAAAAAATGAAATAAAAAACAAAAAAGCAATAATAGCGCTTTCTGGAGGTGTTGATTCTTCTGTAGCAGCTGTACTTGTTCACAAAGCAATAGGAAATAATTTAAAAGCCGTTTTTGTAAATCATGGGTTATTAAGGCTTAATGAAGAAACAGATGTGAAAAATATATTCAAAGAATTAATGGGAATAAATTTAAACATAATTGATGCTAAAAAAAGATTTTTAGAAAAACTAAGTGGAATAATCGATCCTGAAAAGAAAAGAAAGATAATTGGAGAAGAGTTTATAAGGGTTTTTGAAGCAGAGTCAAAAGGAAAATTCGAATATTTAATTCAGGGAACAATATACTCTGATGTTATAGAAAGTGCTGCTTCAGGGAAAAATACAGCAAAAATAAAAAGTCATCATAATGTTGGCGGATTACCAGAAAATATAGATTTAAAAATAATAGAACCACTAAGAAATTTATTTAAAGATGAAGTAAGAGAACTTGGTAAAATATTGGGAATACCGGATCACATATTAAATAGACATCCATTTCCAGGTCCTGGATTGGCAATTAGAATAATAGGAGAAATTACAGATGAAAAATTGAGTATATTAAAAAAAGCAGATTCTATATTTATAGAAACATTAAAAAAATATAATTGGTATAACAATGTGTGGCAGGCATTTACTATATTAACTCCGATAAGAACAGTTGGGGTAGTTGGGGATGAAAGAAATTATGATTATGTTCTTGCTATAAGAAGTGTTGATAGTGTTGAAGGAATGACAGCAAATTGGTCAAAAATTCCATATGAAATATTAGAAAAGGTTTCTAATAGAATTACAAATGAAGTAAAAGGAATAGGTAGAGTTGTTTATGATATAACTTCAAAACCACCCGCAACAATTGAATGGGAATGAAAGGAGATAGATTATGTTTAGAGAAACATTGACTTTTGATGATGTATTATTACTCCCTAAGTATAGTGAAATTACTCCATCACAGGTGAATACAAAATCATTGCTAACAAAAGATATATATTTAAAAACTCCATTTTTATCCGCAGCAATGGATACTGTTACTGAAAGCCAAATGGCAAAATCACTGGCTCATGTAGGCGGAATTGGTATAATTCATAAAAATATGTCAATAGAAGAACAGGTGCATGAAATTGAAAAAGTTAAAAAATCGGAAAATGGTATAATATATGATCCAATAACAATATATCCTGATACCACTATTCGTGAAGCAGAAAATTTAATGCATGAGTATAAAATTGGAGGTCTTCCCGTTGTTGATAAAAAAAATAAATTATTGGGTATATTAACCAATAGAGATATGCGTTTTGAAACAAATTTATCAAAAAAAGCTAAAGAATTGATGACATCATTTAAGGAGTTAATAGTAGCCGGGCCACATATAACAATAAAAGAAGCTAAAAAAATATTACATCAAAATAAAATAGAAAAATTACCGATAATAAATGAAAAAAATGAACTAATAGGATTAATAACAATAAAAGATATACTATCAATTATAGAACATCCTGATGCATCTCGAGATGAAAAGGGGAGATTATTAGTTGGCGGGGCAATAGGGATTTCTGATGCTTTAGAAAGAGCCAATGCATTAGTAAAAGCCAATGTGGATGTATTAGTGTTGGATTCAGCACACGGACATTCGAAAAATATTATTGATATATTAAAAATGTTAAAAAAAGAATTTCCAAAGATACCAATTATTGCTGGTAATATTGCAACAAAAGAGGGAGCGTATGATTTGATAAAAGCTGGAGCGGATGCTTTAAAAGTAGGAATAGGTCCCGGGTCAATATGTACAACTCGAATTGTTGCTGGTATTGGAGTTCCGCAATTAACTGCGATCTTAGATGTAGTATCTGTTGCAAAAAAATACAATATTCCTGTAATTGCTGATGGTGGAATAAGGTATTCAGGAGACATTGTAAAAGCTTTAGCTGCAGGTGCAAATACTGTAATGCTTGGAAGTTTATTTGCTGGAACAGAAGAAGCGCCTGGAGAAACAATATTATATCAAGGAAGAAAATATAAAACTTATAGAGGCATGGGATCCATTAGCGCTATGAAAAAAGGTAGCAAAGATAGATATTTTCAAGAAAATATCACAAGAACTGATAAATTTGTTCCTGAAGGTGTTGAAGGAATGGTCCCTTATAAGGGTAAAGTGAAAGAAGTTGTATATCAACTATTAGGTGGATTAAAATCAGGTATGGGATATATAGGAGCAAAAGATATTGATGATTTACATGAGAAAGCCGAATTTATAAAAATAACCTCTTCAAGTATTAAAGAAAGTCATCCTCATGATATATCGATAACTAAAGAATCACCTAACTATTCAATAAAATAAAAAAGATAAATCCCAAATGGGATTTATCTTTTTCTAAAATTACTGAAAGATTTTTATTATAATATCTTTATGAATTATTTAGCTGGATAATATGGTTTATAAAATTTTGGATTATAATGTGGTTTATAATTATATCCAAAATAATAATTTGGATATAATGGATAGTGTTTATACATACGTAATCTTATTTCATATAATCTTCGAGCTATTTCTTTTCTTAAATCAAGTATTCTATTTTTATATTCTAATTTTACAGGTATAAAATATTTGGCATTTTTCAATTCTACATAATAGCCATATAATGCAATATTCGTTCCATTTTCAAACCAATTGAATATTCTCGGTACATTTGGAAAAACAGCTTTAAAATTTTCTTTGTCTTTAAGTGACATAAAGAAAAATCTATCATTTTTTGTTACAACAACATTTTCTATGGTTCCCTTAATTTCAAACAATTTGTTATCGTTTAGTATAGGCATTTTAGTAAAAGAAAACATAGAAACACTTAATAAACTTAAAATTAAAACGACAAGTATTTTTTTCATAAAAAACACCCCTTTTGTGATATTATTCAATGATATTTTATATTACGTTCCTTAAAAATTCCTTAGAATTGAGGGGTGATTTCAAATTTAATTTTCAAATTTCATTTTAATTTCTTCGAATCTCTTATCAATTTTTTCCTTTTCTTCTTTTGCTATTACCAACTTTTCTTTTGCCAATAATAACAAATCTAATCCTTTTTTATAAATTTCCAGAGCATATTCAATATCCAATTCACTGCCATTTTTTTGAAATATTTGAGAAATTAATTCAAGCATTTCTGTTATTTCTTTAAATGTTTTTTTCTTTAACTCTGTTTTTGTCTTTTGGATTTTTTAGAGAATACACCTTATTATTAAATATAAGAAATAAAAAATTTACTCAGATGTAATTTTTTTTTTTTTTTTTTTTTTGCTAAAATAATCGTAAACTGAATAAATGAAAATAAAAATTTTAAATCATATATAATATAAAAATAAATAAGTCAAAAAATTTTGCGGGGGTTTTAGTTAAAAAAATCACATTATTATTAAAAATAGTCTTAATTAAGGAAACAGGAGAATAATCATCTTTACTAACCCCAGAAGCATTGCTTGGTAAATGCTAAGGAAAAAGTTATAAATTAAATAAAATCATTCTGCTTATGCAGCATGATTTGAAAATTCAGAAATAATAGACCAATCAATATGATAAAAAATAATAAGGATATAAATATTATATTTATTATAAGCAAAATTAAGATAAAAGTGAATAGTTTTATTTTACCGAATTAAATAAATGTTTAATTCAATTATATTATAAGCCATGGAGGAAAACCTCTTTTCGAGACAATATGAAAGTATTGTAAACAATATAATTTTAGAAATTTTGAAGGATACTATATTAAATCATGAAAGGAGGTGGATTAAATTGTTAAAAGGATATTATTCGATATCAAAAACTCCTATTATTGCATCTGAATGTTATTTCTGCCAGGGAGCTATAGTTGTTTGTGCAATAACTTGGTAAAAATTTGAAAGGGGGGAAGGATTAATGTTAAAAGGGTATTATCTAGTTAATAAAAGTCAAGATCCTATATTAGCCTGTGCATTTTGCCAAAATGCTATAGTTGTTTGTGGAATTGTATGGTAATAATAAGTGTTCTAGAAGTTTTTTTGTGAAATTAAAAAAATCAGATGGCGTCTTCCAATAAAACTTTATTTGTTATAAAAATATAAATTGGAAGACGCCCATGGATAAAATTTAACTAAATTAAATTTATTTATACGGGGGGACAAAATGAAAAATAAAATATTGTTGTTATCTCCAAAAGTTGATTTAATAAAAACAAATAAAGGAGCTATACTGAAGTATATAGGTGGAAGTAATTTGATTTTTTTAAGTCAGACAGAAGCATTTTTTTTATCTTTATGCGATGGAACAAGAAATATAGAAGAGATAATATGTGAAATATCTAATTTGTATGAAATGCCATATGACATAGTAGAAAGTGATTTACTCAATTTGATAAATAAATTTATAGAAGCTAATATAATAAATTTTTTACCTCAAAAATTAGAAAAAAGATTATCCAGAAATAACGAAAATGAATTTATTTTTATTCCAGAAATCGATAATCCTATAATTATACCTAAAAAAATAAATAGTATAGGGTTTTCATTAACAGATTATTGCCCTTTAAATTGTAGTTATTGTTTTGGTAAATTCAGTCCTAATACATCTAAGAAATATTTACCTACTGAAAAAGTTATTTCAATAATAGAAGAAGCTGAAGAATTGGGGAAAGTTGAATATGTATCATTATCTGGAGGAGATCCCATTGCTCATCCAGGATTATCTAAAATTATTAATTTTTTAGAAGAGAAAAGAATAAATTATGAGGTTTCAACAAAAGGTACTATATTGACAAAAGAAAAAATTATTGAATTAGTTGAAGCTGGGTTAAGAAATATACAAATTAGTATAGACACATGGGATCATCAAAAATGGTCACAGTTAACAGGCTTAAAGAAAGAAGAATTTAATAAAGTAATAGAAGCATTTTATTGGTGTAATGTATTTAATATAAAAACACGTGGAAGAATTACATTAACAAAAAAAAATCTATATGATTTAGAAATTTTATTTCAAAAACTTCCATTTTTAGGAGTTGAAGAAATAAGGGTTGTTCCTTTATTGCCTGTTGGAAGAGGGAATATCTCTAACACTTTGAATGAAGAAGAATTAAATTATGCTTTATCTTTAAAGATGAAATATGAAAAAATATATAAAGGAAATATTAAAATTGTTTATGGACTGCAAAAATATACTGGTGATATAACTTGCGGCGGTGCGAAAGTCGCCATGCAAGTGTGTTCTGATGGTGAAGTTATATTATGCGATGTTGTTGAAGGTATAGATAAATCAGCGTTTAGTTATGGTAATGTATTTAAAAAATCTGTAAAAGAAATATGGTTTTCTAAAGAAGCGAATAAATTTAGGTACAATTTAGAAATAAAGGAATGTATTAATTGTAATAAATTTAGTATATGTAATGGTGGTTGTAGAGCGGTAGCATATAAATATTATGGAAATTTTTATAAACACGATCCAAGATGTTTAAAATTTTCTGATAATAAAGAAGGTGATTTATTTATATGGGAGAAAAAGGAAACATTGAAAAATTAGAAAAAAAAGAAATTTATTATTTTTTATTTACCTTATTTAAAAGATATTGGAAAAGACAGATAATAGCAATACTTTTTATAAGTTTGATGGCAGTGTCTATATTAGTCTTTCCGATATTAATAAAATATATGATAGATACAGTAATTCCAGCAAAAAACTTTCAAATATTGTTTAAATATATATTGGTGATGATTTCAGCTCTTTTAGGAATATCAATAATAACATATTTTGGAGAAGTAATATTTGAAATTAATGCATTGAAAGCAAAAAGAGATATAAGAAAGGAAATAACAATAAAATTAACAAAACTACCTTATGAATTTTTTGTGAAAATAAACTCTGGTGAATTGATTTCAAAATTAATGTCTGATCTTGAAATGGTTGGCGTTGTTGTTTCACAGGTATTTCCAGTATTTGTATTATCAGTATTACAAATATCAGGAATAATTATTATGATGTTTTATCTAAATTGGAAACTTACAATGGTACCAATATTCTTGACTTTATGTTCATTATTATTTTTGAAAATAGTAAATACAAAAGCAGAAAAGGTCTCTATTATTGAAAGAAAAAACTTCGGCGAAATATCAAGTGTATTAATAGATATTATAAATAATATTAAAACTATAAAGGTAATGTCATCATATAAATGGATAGAGAATATGATAAATAAATATCTTGATAGTCATTATAAAATAGGGAAAAAATTTGCAAAATTGATAAAATTAACCGGGGCAATAGGTAATTCTATAAATGGAGTAATAACTGTAGGTGTATTTAGTTATGGAGGATATTTAATAATAAAAGATGAGATAACTTTGGGAACATTAATAGCATTCTGGACATATATACAAACGTTAATGACACCTTTGCAATTATTAATGAAAGTGAATATGGTGCTGAGAAGTTCATGGGGAGGAATAAAAAGAGTTATTGAAATAACAAAATATAAAGAAGAAACTGTTGTAGAATCAAAAGAAGAAAAAGATATAAATTCTATTAGGCTTGAAAAAATTGAGTTTAGTTTTGATAGTGAAAAAATTTTAAATTCAATAAATTTGGATTTGATAAATGGGAAAATTACATGTATAACAGGTGAAAATGGCGCAGGGAAAACAACACTGTTCAATGTATTAATGGGCTTATATAAGACTAAAAATGGAAAGGTTATGTTGAATAACACTGAAGAAATAGATAATAATATTTTAAGAGGAAATATAGGTTTTGTTGAACAGGAACCAGTTTTATTTAAAAATTGTACAATAAGAGAAAACATATTAATGGGTAGAGAAATTTCAGAAAAGAGATTAAAAGAAATCTTGAAAATAACAGGTATAGAAAAAATGGTGTCAAAATTTGAAAAAGGTATAGATGAAAAAATTCAAAATATAAGTTTATCTGGAGGACAGAAACAATTAATTGCAATAGCAAGAGCATTAATAACTAATCCTCAAATCATATTACTTGATGAATTTACATCTGCAATGGATTCAAAAAATGAAAAATTAATACACGATATTTTGATAAAATTAAAAAAAGAAAGAAAAATAATAGTAATAATAACACATCGTGATTCTACATTAAAAATATGTGATGAAGTATATAAAATAAAAAAAGGAAATCTAATAAAAGTTTAAAAACTTCAAATGAGGCGAAAGCCTCATTTGATTTTTATGTCTAATAACATGTCCAAAAAGTAAGAGAAGCGATAACTCGCAAATTACCTTTTTTCCTTTAGATTTTTATTCATAAAAATCTAAAGTGTAAAATGAAGTCGGTCAATTTTACACGAAGGGGTGATTTCAAAGCTAATTTTCAAATTTCATTTTAATTTCTTCGAATCTCTTATCAATTTTTTCCTTTTCCTCTTTTGCTATTACCAACTTTTCTTTTGCCAATAATAACAAATCTAATCCTTTTTTATAAATTTCCAGAGCATATTCAATATCCAATTCACTGCCATTTTTTTGAAATATTTGAGAAATTAATTCAAGCATTTCTGTTATTTCTTTAAATGTTTTTTTCTTTAACTCTGTTTTTGTCATTTTCAAAATTTCATCAATATTCATTTTAGATCCTCCCTATAGTATTTAATTTCTTTTATATCACTTTTAACTTCCCCATCCTTTAGTTTAATCTCTAATTCTTTATTTTTATCCAGATCATATACGCTTGAAATTATTTTGGATTTCTGAATAATAACGCCTCCTCCACTTAAAAAAGAGCTAAAAGGACTATTTTTAGTTATTTCAACATAATAATCATTAATTTTTTTCAAATTATAAGATTCAAGTAAATCAAAATCTTTTTTTATATTTTTTTCAAAAGCAATATTTTCATTATATAGAACATTTATTTTATTATTTATATGTTCTGATACATAATTAATAAAATTTAATTCCCTGTACAACCAAGTTTCAAATGAAGATAATATATTTTGAAAATTAGTTAGTGAATTAATATAAAAGTTCATTTTATTTTTTTCTTTTTCAAACAGATGATTAATAGTTGAATTTATATTGTTTAGTATATTTTTTGAAAAAAATTCAGCATGTGAAAATATATTATTAACCATATAATAAATTTTTTGAAAATTTTCATTTATTTGATTATTAAAATTTTCTATTTGATTAACGATAGCTCTCGCTACTTCGGTAGGTGTAGAAAAATTTATATAAGAAACATAATCGGGTATAGTTATATCCTGTTCATGACCAATACCAGTTAAAACAGGTATTGTATTATTTACAATAGCGATTTTTTCTGCTAAATCATAATCATTAAAATACATTAAATCAGATTGAGCACCACCGCCTCTTATAATTACAATAATATCATAATCTATTTTAGAATTCAGGATTAAATCTAATGATTTATTAATACCTGTAGGGACTTCTACTCCCTGCATTGGTGAGGAATAAAGATGAATTAAAGGTGGTGAAGAAAGTTTATTGATGTTTTTTATAAAATCGCCATATCCAGCAGCGGTTTGAGATGAAATAATAGCAATTTTTCTTGTAGGAGGTAAATCATCTAATTTATTTTTTCTTTCCCTTAATAACCCATTTATTTTTAATTTATTTATAATAGCTTTTTTTCTTTTTTCCAGCTTAGATTCTCCAATGGGGACAAGAGATTGTAATCTTATGGCTAAAGAAGCTGAAGTAGGCCAGAAAGAAAGTTTCCCATAAAATTTCCAGTTTTTATTTTCTAATTCTTTGATATTTTTCAAACCAAGACTATTTAAAAGTGTTTTTATATGATATCTTGATAAAAATACACTTATTTTAAAAGTTTTTCCTTTGTCATTTCTTTGAGAAACTTCTATAAATAAATCACCAGCACTGCTTGTTTTTGCCTTTGAAATATCCCCATTAAATATTATAATAGAATTAAAAAGTTCTGTTTCATTCAATTCCATCTGAATCCAATTAAACAAATCTATTAAATTTTCAAAAATTTTTTTATTTTCAGATATTTTCACTTTCTCCCTCTTTTCCGGATAACACGATTGTTATTTCACCCTTAATATTTCTTTCTGAAAAATGAGCAATGGCTTCTTTAATAGTTCCTCTGAATAATTCTTGATGAATTTTTGTCATTTCTCTTGCTATAAAAATGTCTCTATTACCAACTATTTCTAATATTTCTTTTAAAGTGTTATTTAGTCTCTGTGGTGATTCAAAAAAAACAAAAAGAATTCCAAGATCTTTAATTTTTCTAAGAAGACGTCTTTTGTTTTTACCACGAGGCAAAAACCCCTGAAACATATATTTTGAACCAGGAAATCCGCTTAAAGCAATTGCAGCAGAAGGTGCATTTGGACCTGGTATGATATCTATTTCCACATTATCTTCCCAGCATTTATTTATTAATTGATAACCAGGATCAGATATTACAGGCATGCCTGCATCACTTACAAGAGAACAAATATTTTTTTCTTTAATAATTTCCAGAGCTTTTTTAAGAACTTTATTAGCGTTATATTCGCTAAAAGTAAATAATTCTTTTTTCCCAATATCAAGATTATTTAATAATTTTATAGTTACTCTTTTATCTTCTACAAAAATAATATCTGATTTCTTTAATATCTCAACAGCTCTTAAAGAAATATCTTTCAGATTTCCTATAGGTGTTCCTATTATATACAATTTTCCCATATTACCACCTTCCTTATTAAAAAAAACCCGCATAAGCGGGTTATATGGTGTCGGGGACGGGACTTGAACCCGCATGGATGAATATCCATATGATTCTGAGTCATACGCGTCTGCCAATTCCGCCACCCCGACATATTATTCCTGTAATTCATATATATTCTTATTATTAGAAACTATATCATAGGTTAAAGCTTTTAAAGAAATGGTGAAATCCACATTTTCAACAGCAATATTTTCTGGCAAACTTAAAGAAGTAGGTGCAAAATTTAATATCCCTTTTATGCCTGTTTCTACTAATTGTTCAGCAACTTTTTGTGCAACTTCTGCCGGTACCGCTAAAATAGCAATTTCTATTCCTTTTTCAGCACATATTTTTTTCATATCTTTCATATCATAGACTAAGATTCCAGCTGATATTTGTTTCCCGATTTTTGTTTTATCTTTATCAAAAGCAACTTTTATAAAAAAACCATTTTTTTCTAAACCAGTATAATTAGCAATAGCTGATCCCAGGTTTCCAACTCCAACAATAGCAACACTCCATTTTTTATTAAGCCCTAAAATAGATTTAATTGAATTCATTAGTTTATCAATATCATACCCCACACCACGTTTTCCAAATTCTCCAAAATAGGACAAATCTTTTCTAATTTGACTTGCTTTAATATGTAACGATTCTGCTAATTCTTTAGATGAAGTTCTTTGGACTCCCGATGATTTTTTATTTTCCAAACATCGATAATACATCGCGAGTCTTTTAATAGTTGGTTTTGGAATTTTTGGATTTTTCATAATTTACCTCCAATCACTTTTTAATCACTATATTAAGCAATTTACCTTTTACAAGAATTACCTTTTTTATCTCTGAATTTTCAATGTATTTTTTTACTTTTTCATCTTCAAATGCTTTATTTTTAATCATTTCTTCAGTTGAATTTGCATCAACTATTATTTTTGATCTTACTTTACCATTTATCTGAACAACAATTTCTAATTCATCAACTTCTAGAGCTTTTTTGTCTACATCTGGCCATTTCGCATTGACAACAAATGTATTATGGCCCATCATATGCCATAATTCTTCTGATAAATGAGGTGCAAAAGGAGATAAAAGAATAATAAAATCTTCTGCAACTTCTTTTAATAATTCTTTATTCCAGTCTTTTTTTGAGATATTATTTATATATGAATTAAGTTCATTAATTAATTCCATCATACCACTAATTGCAGTATTAAATTGAAAATTCTTTTCTATATCATTTGTTATTTTTCCAATCATTTGATGCAATTTTCTTCTTAAAGATTTTTCTTCTTTTGTATTTAGTTTCATATTTTTTGTGTCAACATTTTTTGTTACTTCTATTATTTTAGACATTGCAATCCATACTTTATTCATAAATCTAGCAATACCTTCTAAACCTGCATCATTCCATTCTGCATCTTTTTCTGGTGGCCCCATAAATAGCATATATAATCTTAGTGTATCTGCTCCATACTTTTCAACCATTTCATCTGGAGAAACAACATTACCTTTTGATTTTGACATTTTTGCTCCATCTTTATATATCATTCCCTGAGTAAATAGATTGGAGAATGGCTCAACAAAATTAATATACCCAAGGTCATATAATACTTTTGTTATAAATCGTGAATATAATAAATGCAAAATAGCATGTTCAACACCACCAATATATTGGTCAACTGGAAGCCAGTAATTTACATCATCTGAATCAAAAGGCTTATCATTCATCTTAGGATTAATATATCTTAAATAATACCAACTACTATCAACGAATGTATCCATTGTATCAACTTCTCTTTTTGCGGGTCTTCCACATTTTGGACATGTAGTATTAATAAATTCATCGGTATAAGTTAAAGGGCTTTTTCCTGTTGGCTCAAAAGTAACATTTGTAGGAAGTTTTACGGGTAAATCTTTTTCTGGTACAGGGACAGTTCCACATTTTTCACAATAAATTATAGGTATTGGTGCTCCCCAGTATCTTTGTCTTGATATCAACCAATCCCTTAATTTATATTGAATGCTTTTATTTCCTATATTATTTTTTTCAAGCCAATCAATAATTTTTGGCAAAGCTTCTCTATTTTTCATGCCATCAAATTTATTAGAATTTACCATTATTCCATCATCGGTAAAAGCTTCTGTTAAATCTTCTTCGAGAAAATTTTTGTTTTCTGGTTTAATAACAACTCTAATTGGCAAATTAAATTCTTTGGCAAATTCAAAATCTCTTTGGTCATGTGCAGGGACAGCCATAATTGCTCCAGTACCATACTCAAATAAAATATAATTAGCTACATAAATAGGTATTTTTTCTCCGTTTACTGGATTAATTGCATAACTTCCTGTAAAGGCCCCATCTTTCTTTGCACCTTGTGCAATTCTCTTAAATTTATCTTCTTTAGTTACTCTGTTTAAAAATTCTTCTACTTCTTTCTTTTGCTCTGGAGTTGTTAATTCTTCAACAATAGGAGATTCAGGAGCTAAAGCCATAAAAGTTACACCCCAGAGAGTATCCGGTCTTGTGGTGAAAACAGTTAATTCTTTTTCTGTACCGTCAATTTTAAACTTAACTTCAGCTCCTACACTTTTTCCAATCCAATTCTTTTGCATAATTTTAACATTTTCAGGCCATCCCTCAAGTTTTTCAAGATCATTTAATAACTTTTCAGAATAATCTGTTATTTTAAAATACCATTGTTCTAACTTTTTCATTTCTATTTCTGTACCACATCTTTCACATTTTCCATTAACAACCTGTTCATTGGCTAAAACAGTTTTACAGCTTGGACACCAATTAACAGCAGCATGTTTTTTATAAGCTAAACCTTTTTCATATAATTTCAAAAATATCCATTGGGTCCATTTATAATAATCTTCTTTACATGTTGCAATTTCTCTATCCCAATCATAACTAATTCCAATCTTTTTAATTTGCTTTTTTATAATTTCAATATTTTTAAAAGTCCAATCTCCAGGATTTACATTATTTTTTATAGCAGCATTTTCTGCTGGTAATCCAAAAGCGTCATATCCAAAGGGATGTAAAACATTAAATCCCTGCATTTTTTTATATCTAGCAACAACATCGCCAATTACATAATTTTTTACATGACCAACGTGTATAGTTCCAGATGGATATGGGAACATTGTCAAAACGTAATATTTTTTCTTATCGCTTCTTTGTGAAGTCTTAAAGATATTTTTTTCTGCCCATTTTTTTTGCCATTTTTCTTCTATATTTTTATGATCGAATTCCATTTTATAACCTCCTATATCCAAGTGATAACTTTCTCATATATTATACCAGAATTTTTAGAAAATTTAAAGTACTTAAATTATTTTCCCCTAATTGTCGGAATATATAAATTTAAATCTTCAGAAATATTTTCAAGCTTTGCTGATGGCATTTTTTTAAGTCTTCTTTGACCGGGTTCCTGTATTAAAAAAAAGATATTATCAGGATTTGCAGTTTGAATTTTTGCATTATAAGGAATATTTATCGTATAAGATGTTCTTATAGAAGGGTCCTTAAAAAAATAAAATTTATATGGAGCCAATCCCGGTTTTAACATTCCCTGAAATATATACTTGCCTTTTTCATTTTTTATACCAATCCATATTTCTCTTGAGCCTACGATATATAGCTGGAAATAACCAACATTCTGATCTTCTTGAGCAAGGGTTAATAATTTCTCTAAATCTTTTAAATGTTTTTCTAAATTGCTTTTGTAATTTATAAATTTTTCAACAATTCCATTTGGTTCAAAATATTTATTTAAATCTTCTAATTTTGTATTTAATTGGGATATTTTATCATTAACTTTAGTGTTTTGTCTATTGAATAAATTTTCCATATAATTTTGAAATTTTGAAAGTTTTATTTCACTTCCTATTGACATTATTATTGAAATAATAGATAAAGTAATAGCAATATATAACAATATTCTTGTTATTTTCATTATTTACCTCCTATATCTATAGTAGCATTAACGTATTTCATTACCCTATTTGCAATTTTTTTAAATTTTTGTATAGTATTGTCCACTTTCTTTTTTGCGACATTGAGCTTATCAGAAATTTCATCATAAGAATTGTTATCTAACCACATCTTCACAATATTTTTTTCCAGATCTTTCATTTGTTCAATTGACCTTTCAAAGATATAATTATAGACTACAGATTGGTATAAATCTGTTTCAGATGGAACTTCAAAATAATAATCTGAATCTTCAGAATAGTCTTCAAACATGGATTCTATACTAACAGCATCCGATAATACTTTATTTTTTAATCTATTTAAATAGGTTAAAAATGATTTTATTTCAGATGATATATTAAGATAGGCAAAGGTTGAAAATTTTGTTTTATTATTTTCATCAAATGAATAAACTCCCTGTATTAAACCAACAAATCCTATTTGAACAAGATCCTGAAATTCAGCCCACGCACCATAATATTTTGAAGCAATAGACTTAATCATGGGTTCAAATTTTACCATGATCATATTCATTGCTTCTTTATCGCCTGATTGAGCTAATTTAATTAGTGATTCAACACGTAAAGTTCTTAATTTATATTTACTCATTATTTCACGACCATATACATTAAATGTTCTGCTGTATCATATAAAACTTTCGAAAATTTCAGTTCCAATTCAAATACATCGGCCCAATATTTGGAAAATTCTAACTCGTTCTCCCAAGGAAAAGCCATAATTCCATATATTGATATTTTACTAAAATAGTTCGATAACAATTTTTCTAAATCATTTTTCGTATATAAAGTTGAATTAAAAGACATAAATTTTGAAATTCCAACATTTACTTTTTTTTGTTTTTTCATTACTTCTATTATATCAAAATCTTTTGAAAAAAAAGCATCGATAATAAATTTATTTAAATTATCAACAGTTCCAATTAAAATTCCACCTTTTTTTAATACTCTATTTATTTCATATAGGAATTTTTCATCGTTTTCTGAATAACTTAAAATATCACCCATAGCGAGAATTATATCAAATGATTCATTTTCAAATTTTAAATTTTCAGCAAAATCATTAATTATATTTATACTATTTTTAAATTTGCTTTTTAAGATAGAACACATTTTTGGAGATGGTTCTACAGCATATACATCAAATCCTTTATTTAAAAAGATATTAGTCCAATATCCAGTTCCAGCACCGATATCAAGAACTTTTCCGCTGACAAATTTCAAATTTTCAAAAATTATCTTTTCGGATAATAAATTATGCATTTCCCAATATGGGTCTTCATACATTTTTTCATAATCATTGGCAATTTTATCATAATATTCCCAGGATTTCATAAAGTATCCCCCTAATATAAAATAAAATCCCCGATAATTCGGGGAGTTACTGGAGCAGGTGATGGGACTCGAACCCACAACCTCTGCCTTACCAAGGCAGCGCTCTAACCTGTTGAAGCTACACCTGCAAACCCAATATATTATACAATAAAATATTAGTTTAGTCAAGTTTAAAAAATTTATTCAATTTTTTTAATATTATAAAAATCCCTCTAAAAGAGGGATTTTAAAATTCTTCAACTATAAATACTTCGTCACCTGTTTTTATTAAAGCAGCATTCGCTTCATCAGTATCAACATGAAATTCCAGAGCATATTTTGGACTTACTCTTATTAACACGTCACCAAATATTAATTTTCTATCACCTTTTTCAATAGCAACATATACTAAATCTTTATCTTTGACATTATATTTTTCAGCATCTTCAGGAAGCATATGAATATGTCTTTTAGCTAAAATTAAACCTTTTTTCGTTTCAACTTCACCTTTTGGACCAATAATTTTTATTCCAGGAGTTCCATCTAAATCACCTGAATCTCTAACAGGAGGTTTCACTCCTAATTTAAAGGCATCTGTTTGAGAAATCTCTATTTGAGTTTCTTTTCTAACAGGTCCTAAAACTCTAACTCTTTCTATTTTTCCTTTTGGACCAACTAAAGTAACAACTTCTTCTGCTGCATATTGACCTGGTTGTTTTAAATCTTTTATAGGATGCAACTCATAACCTTCACCAAATAATACCTCTAAATCTTCTTTTGATAGATGAACATGTCTGTTTGAAACACCCACTATAATTCCTGTTTTTTTTAATTTCATACCAACACCTCCGACTATATAATATTACCTCTTTTTGGTGTAATTAAAGGTTTTCTAATTATTAATTCAATATTTTTAGGTTTAACAACCTCTATATTCAAAGGGCCTCTTCTTACAGAAATCCAACCTAACCCAGGTATAGCTAATTCTTCATTTTCTTCAATTGAAATAATTTCTTTTTCATAATCAATATTTTTTAATGGATAGTCTTTTTCATATGGAGGATAAATAATTTCCCCAATATGATTTTTTAATAAATCATCTACTCTTTCCTCTTTGGTTTGATGAAAAGATATTCTTTCTGGGGCAAATATCAAGAAAATAGGTTTCAAACTATTTTTAGCTAAAGATAAAATTTTAAATCTGAAAAGTGCACTTACAAATATAACTTTACCGATATCTGGTTTAAAGGTTTTTCTACTAATAGTTTTATGAGGTATCATTTCCACCTGAGTATATATGTCAAAAAAGTCTGTAAATCTTTGTTTAGTCTCTATTCCTGGAGTATCATATAAGTATATATTATGGTTAATAATTTTTCTTTTAACAATTCCTAATGTAGTTCCGGGAAATGAACTTGTTGTAATTTTTACATCAGTCATGTTATTTAAAAGTGATGATTTACCGACATTTGTAGTACCAACTACAAGAGCTTTTTCTATCTTTTGTTCTTTTAGTAACTTTATTAATCTATTTATACCAAAATTCCTTTTCGCACTTATTAAGCGAATATTATCTTTTTTAATATTAACATTGTCTTTAACCCTGTCGTAAATCCAGTCTTTTAATTCAGTAAAAGCTACACTTTTTGGCAATAGATCAACTTTGTTAATTATTAAAAATAGATTTTTATTTTTTACTAAATTTAATATATCTTTATCAAAAGTACCTTCAAAATCAATAATATCGATAACCCATAAAACTGTATCAAATTCATAGATAATACTTTTTAATTGATTGTAAAAATTTTTGTTTATGGAAACAGGAATTAGTTCACCATAATGTTTTAATTTAAAACACCTTTGACATAAAGCTTTTTCTTCATTGCCTATGAACTTTTCATAAACATGTTCCGGTAAGAAACCAGGAATTTCCGGATTTTCTGTTTGTATTTCAACCCCACATCCATGACATTTCATAAAACCACCTCCAATTTAGCGAATCTATTTTAAGATTACGATGTCTAAAAAGTCAATTCACTCAGGCAGCTTGATTGCTAATCCTTAAAATTATTCATTCTCAGCCGTCGTTCAGATTTTTCATCCATGAAAAAGCTTCACTCAAAAAAACGTCCTGTTTTTTTGACGGCTTTCATTCATAATTTTAAGGGCAATCTTCGAGCCTTCGTTTCATTTGAGACTTTTTAGACAGCCTATTTTAAGATAGAAAAAAATATTAATCCCAGATATTCATGTATTGCCATAGCATTTGCTCGTAAAGAATCTATATCAGGTTTAAAATCTATCCATGTAATTTTATCCCGTGTTATTAGATAATTTGAAGGAACTGGAACTATTTCGATATTACTATTAATAAAGTTTTTAAAAATTTTGTATGATCTTGGCAAATGAATAGCAGAAGTAACTAAAAATATTCTATTTATTTTCATATTATTAATTAAAGATTTTACATATTTTGCATTTTCCTCGGTTGTTTGTGCATCTGGTTCGATAAAAATATTTGAGGGATTAACACCAAATCTAACAAGATAATCTCTCATTACTAAAGCCTCTGGAATATAATCTGTATTTGGTGGTTTTCCGCCAGAAATAACAATAGGGTAATTTGTTTTTTTATATAATTCATAGCCTGCAAAAATTCGTTTAAAGGCTTGATCTGACATTTCACCTAAAGAAGGTGAAATAGGTGTTTTAGGTATAGCTCCTCCACCTAAAATTACAATGATAGAAGGGATATTAACTTTGTTTTCTTTATATGGCTCAAACGCATTTTCTAAAGGATAAACTAATATTCTTGAGGTTATTTGAATAGAAAAAAGATAAATTATTATAGAAGTAAATATAATCATTTTATTTGATTTTTTCGATTTTTTTATTCTGAAATTTAATAAAATAATTAAAGTAATAAACAGGCCCGGCAATTCGATAAATGATTGAATGATTTTTCTAATCCATAGCATATTACTACCTCCATTAAAAATCAAGTATCATCTCGTAAAATCCATTTATATCAAAATATTTTTTCCATAATAGTGGGATTTTATGAAATTTAATAGTTTTAAAACCTAATTTTTCATAAAGTTGTTTTGCTCTTATATTCTTTTTTATAACAAATAATTTAACTCCTTTTAATTTTTTCTTTTTAGCGTAATCAAGCAAATAATATATGATTTTTGTCCCGATACCCAAACCTCTTTTATCTGGAATAACAACAATATCATCTAATAATAAATACTCTCCACATTTTTGCGTATTAAGTAAACAAATACCTCTAAAGATGACTTTTAAAGTTTCAAATTTATATTCTTTTAAAATATCAATAAATTCTAAATTCAACCATGAAAAACCTTTATATTTTATAGCAGCTATTCCCATTATATTATTATTGTCATCTCTTGAAATAAGAATTTTATCGAATAATATATATTTTTTGAGTAATTTTAAAGATTTTGTTTTAGTTAAAAAAACAGGTTTAAATTTTTCATAAAAGGTATTATATAGTAAAGTTACTATATAATTCTTTTCCTCTTCATTATGAATACCAAATGATATTTTTACTTCTTTCATAATTTCACCTCATGGTAAAAAGAAATATACCATCATATATTAATTATATCATTATTATGTTTATTTATTTTAAAATTTTGTGTTCAAAAATCCAATATAATCAGAAAAGAATAAAATCAATTTGTGGTATAATATAAATGAATTTCAAATTAAAAATTTGGAGGGGATATGAATGAAAAAGGGATTTGTATTGGTTTTGGCCATTTTTATGTTTTTTCTAACTTCTTGTAGTATAATGAATTCAACCCCTTTTTCTCAACCTGAAAATCAAAAAGGGGCCGCTTACCATGATTTTAAAGGATTTGGGATTATAGATTATAAAGCTTTCCCTCAGGTTGCACAAGCTAAATTAGCTGCTCTTGAAGCTGCAAGGCAAGATGCTTATTCTAAAGCTGTAGAATATATTTATGGAGTTTATATTGATTCAAAAACAACAGTTAAAGATTTTGTTTTAAAAGAAAAAAATATTGAATCATCGTTATGGGGAGTAATTAGAGGAGCCCAACAAATAGATGAAGGTTTTAATATGACAGAGGGAATGGCATATGTAACTATTAGAATATTTAGAAAAGATATTGAAGAACTATTAGGTAAAAAATTAAAAAATTTCTAATATGGGAGTGAGTTTTTTTGAAATTCTTATTTTTACACAAATTTAATTCATATTGGGATAAAAAATTAAATGAATTAAAGTTAGATTATCCTGATATTGAGATTATTTTTCCAGAAAAAGAAAAATTATCAAAAGAAGAATTATTAAAAGATGTGGATGCAATAATCGGCGGATTTATTACAAAAAAAGAGCTTGAATTTGCTAAAAAATTAAAAATTATTTTTGTCCCTTTTGCTGGTGTTGAACAATTACCATTAGATGATTTAAAAGAACGAAATATTATTATTTCAAATGCTCATGGAAATGGAAAGTATGTTGCAGAAAGAGCTGTCGCTTTAGCATTAGCTTTGCTTGGAAAAATTATTTATTTTCATAATGATTTAAAAAAAGGAATTTGGCATGGTTTTACTGTTGGTGAGTCTATTTTTGAATCATGGAATTCAATTCAAGGAAAGAAAATTGGAATCATGGGATTTGGGGCTATAGGTCAAAATATAGCTGAATTTTTAAAACCGTTTAATACAAAAATTTATATTTTAAAAAATAATAAAATTGCCAAATTACCGAAAAACGTAGATAAAATTTATTATAATGTTGATAAAATTATTGAAGATAGTGAAATATTATTTTTAACTCTTCCTTTAACAGAGAAAACTTATGAGATTATTAACGAGGAACGATTGATGAAAATGAAGGATAAATTTTTAATAAATGTGGGTAGAGGGAAATTAATTCATGAGGAAGGTTTATACAACGCTTTAAAAAATAGAATTTTAAAAGGCGTTGCTTTGGACGTATGGTTTAATTATCCAACTTCAAAAAACAAAAATGTAATGCCTTCAAACTATCCTATTTGGGAGTTTGATAATGTAATTCTTTCACCTCATGTTGGTGGATATTCATATCATGCTACTACTGCAGGAATTAATTATACGATAGATAGTATAAAAAAATATTTAAAAGAGGGTATGCCGCTTTCAATTGTTGATTATAATAAAAAATATTGATAAATTAAGAGGTGATTTTTATTAAAGAATATATACCTGTCCCCAAAGATATTGAATTAATTGAAATATTCGGTACGCATGATAGCAGAATTAAATATTTGAAAAATAAATTTGATGTAAAAATATCTTATGTGGAGAATAAAATTGTTCTTAATAGTGAAAAAAAGAAAAATATAAATAAGGTAAAAAAAATTTTAAAAGAGGTTGTTGATATTACTTCCAATGGTCATTTGCTTGATTGGACAGAATTTCAATATATTGTTTCTTTATACGAAACTGAAAATGATTTGACAAAATCACAAAAAACAAATTACAATCAAGTTGTTAATACAACAGTGAGTGGTGTGCGAGTGCAGGCAAAAACTCATGGACAATCAGATTATATAAAAATCATGAAAGAAAACGATATAGTTTTTTGTATTGGTCCAGCTGGAACTGGAAAAACCTATTTGGCAGTTGCAATGGCAGTAGAATTTTTAAATACTGGAAGAGTTCAAAGAATAATATTAACAAGACCGGCTGTTGAAGCAGGCGAAAAACTTGGGTTTTTACCGGGAACATTATATGACAAAGTTGATCCTTACTTAAGACCTTTATATGATTCACTTATGGATTTTATAAGTGCTGATAGAATTATAGAATATAAGGAAAAAGGTATTATTGAGGTTGTGCCCCTGGCTTATATGCGAGGAAGAACTTTAAATAATGCGTTTATTATACTTGATGAAGCTCAAAATAGTACGTATTATCAAATGAAGATGTTTTTAACAAGAATAGGTTTTAATTCAAGAACGGTTATTACAGGGGATATTACTCAAATTGACCTTGATAATAAAAAAGATTCTGGATTGCTAATTGTTCAAAAGGTATTAAAAAATATTAAAGGGATCTCTTTTATAGAACTAACTGAAAATGATGTTGTAAGAAATCCTTTAGTTAAAGAAATAATAAAAGCTTACGATAAATATGAGAAAACTAAAGGTGAAGAATATGGAAAAAAATAAACTATATCAAAATTTTTTCTTTTTTGCCAATTTTATGTTTTTATTTTTGATTACAGAAATTTTATTATGGCGTGATTTTACATGGAGTTTTTTATTCAACTTCATAATAGTTTTTTTTCCTTTTTGGTATTTAATAATTATGTATTTAATAAGAAAAGATAGAACTTTTAATTTACACCCGTTAAATTATTGGTTCGCATTTATTATAATCCTGGATTTAGGTATAATTTTAAACATATTTTCATTAAAATATTTTTCCGATCCTGCAGTAACACCTTTATTTATTGTTGTAACAATTACACTTATGATGAATTTTTATATAGGCTTTTTATCTTCTTTAGTTTTTTCTTTTTATTTTTCATTTTTGTTTGGGTTTCCTTTAAAAACATTTATTACACTTTTTGTTATAGGAATAATAAGTGCATATTTAAGTAAGAATTTATATTCAAGAGTAAGAATGGTAATTCCTTTTTTGGGCGCAACTATTTCACAGATTATAATATATTTAATTTATAATAATTTTGATTTTGAAGCTATTCCACAAGTTTTTATATCAAATTTGATACAGATGCTTTTTCTTTTAGGTGTATTGCCATATCTTGAATATATTACACGTGTTTATTCCGATATAGGCCTTTTGGAATTAGGAAATTTGAATCACCCATTATTACGAAAATTATCTTTGAATGCATCTGGTACGTATTATCACAGTTTAATTATTGCTAATCTAGTTGAAAGTGCATCTGAAGCAATAAATGCTAATCCTATACTATTGAGAGTAGGTGCATATTTTCATGATATAGGTAAATCATTAAGACCTTTATTTTTTACAGAAAATCAAAAAGGTTTTAATCCACATGATAGAATAAACCCAAAACTAAGCGCTTTAATTCTCAATCTTCATGTAATAAAAGGTAAAGAATTAGCAAGAAAATATAAACTACCAATTTTGATTGAAGATCTGATTGTTCAGCATCATGGAACAAGAATAAAACGCTATTTTTTTCATAAAAGTATAGAATTAAAAGAAAACCTTTCACCCGATTTATTTAAGTACCCCGGTCCTATACCTCAATTTAAAGAAGCTGCAATATTAATGATTGCAGATAATATTGAAGCAATGACCAGGAGTATGCAAAAAATAAATAAAAAAAATATTGAAGAAAAAATTGATAATTTGATACAGGATTTATATTTTGAAGGACAATTAGATGATTGTGGACTAACTTTAAAAGAAATCAACAAAATTAAAAATGCTATGGTTAATACAATTTTAAACATGAATCATTCAAGAATTAGTTATCCAGAAATTCCAAAAGAACTTCTAAAAGAGGTGTCAAAAAATGAAAATTAATATTTTTGATAATCAGGAAATTGAAAATATTGATATAAAAAAAGTAGAAAATATCACAAAAAAGGTTTTATTATCTGAAATTGGTGAAGGAGATTATGAGTTAAATATAGTTATTACAGATAACGAAACTATAAAAGAATATAATGAAAAATATAGAAATAAAATTGGGCCAACAGACGTTTTATCCTTTGAATACGGTGTAAATGAAGATATAATAGGTGAAATTATTATTTCAGTTGAAAAAATAAAAGAACAGGCTCCAGAATTTAATAATACTTTTGAAGAAGAATTTTTTTATATATTAATTCATGGAATATTGCATATCTGTGGTTATGACCATTTAAAAGAAGAAGAAAAGAAAAAAATGTTTAAAATACAGGATGAATATTATAAAAATTTATTTAAAACCATATAAAAAATAATGAAAAATTTTCAATATACGCTGTTTAAAAAGTCAAATTCACTCAGGCAGCTTGATTGCTTATCCTTAAAATTATTCATTCTCAGCCGTCGCATCGATTTTTCATCCATGAAAAAGCTTCACTCAAAAAAACATCCTGTTTTTTTGACGGCTTACACTCATAATTTTAAGGGCAATCTTCGAGCCTTCATTTCATTTTAGACTTTTTAGACAGCGCATTTTAATATATTACATGAAAAGAATGATGATTTTTTTACTTAATTGAAGTTATTTAACTGCTAATACCTTAGTTTTGAAAAGAATATATTTGATGATTGACAAACTAATTGTTATAATAAACTCGGAAATAGAAAAAGGAGGTAAAAAAATGTCGTTAATAAGACCATTTAAAGGGTTGAGACCAAAAAAAGAATTAGTTGAAGAATTTTCATGCCCTCCATATGATGTTCTTGAAGAGGAAGAGGTTAAAGAAATTGTTACTAAACATCCTAATAGCTTTTTGAAAGTAACAAGAGCGGAAGTTGAATTTGATGAAAATATAGATCCGCATAGTGAAATTGTTTATAAAAAAGCTAAAGAAAATTTAGAAAATTTTAAAAAAGAAGGTATTTTAATAGAAGAAGAAAAACCAGCCCTTTATTTATATCGAGAGACTTGGAATGGTCATTCTCAAACAGGGATTTTTGCAACTTTTTCGGTTGATGAATATCAAAAGGGTTTAATTAAAAAACATGAGTTAACAAGACAGGATAAAGAAGACGATAGAACTAAACATATAATGATTTTAGAAGCTCAAACAGGTCCTGTATTTTTAACCTTTAAATCAAAGGAAAATATAAAAGAACTAATAAATACAGGAATTGATAAAGCAGAAAAAATTTATGATTTTAAAGATGAAAAAAATGTTTATCATGAATTGTGGGTTTTAAGTGATGAAAATTTAATTAAAGAATTAGAAAAAGCATTTAGTGAGGTTGAAGCATTATATATTGCAGACGGACATCATAGGGCTGCAGCAGCTTCAAGAACAAAAGAAATTTTGAAATCAAGAAACCCACAACATACAGGAAATGAAGAATATAATTTCTTTATGGCTGTTGTTTTTCCGCATGATGAATTGAAAATTCTTGATTACAACAGAGTTGTGAAGGATTTAAATGGATTAACAGATGAAGAATTTATTGAAAAGTTATCTGAAAATTTTGAAATTTTTGAAGTTAAAGAAACACCATATAAACCAAAATCAAGACACGAATTTGGAATATATATAAATAAAAAATGGTATTCACTAAAAGCCAAAGATTCTATTATAGAAGAAAATGATCCTGTAAAACAATTAGATGTATATATTCTGCAAAATTATTTATTATCTCCTATATTAGGCATAGAAAATCCAAGAAAAGATCCAAGGATACATTTTATTGGAGGTATTAGAGGAGTAAAAGCTCTGGAGGAATGGATAGATGGCAAAGATTGGAAAGTAGCATTTTCAATGTATCCGACATCAATAGAAGAATTAATGGCTGTTGCAGATGTAAACAAAACAATGCCTCCGAAATCAACGTGGTTTGAACCAAAATTAAGATCAGGATTGTTAATACATGAAATATAAAATAACCCCTATCAGGGGTTATTTTATATTTAAATATATATTTTTGGAATTTATATAGGAAATATTTTTCTCAGGCCTTTTGTTATTGGAGTAAAACAATTTTTCTATTTTTGATTTATGATAAGATGCACTAAAAGAAAATAATTTCTTTGCAAAATGTTTGTTTTTTATATTGGAGGTTTCAAGTGTGTCTAATATATTTTTTATTGAATAGTCTATTATAAAGTTTATAAATTCTTTATTTTCTTTGTCTAAATCGTTTAATTTGTCTATATGAAACACCCTTTTAAAAGGATTAAAGTTCTTTTTTTTGATATCTTTTTCAAGATCATATATAGCGTCGAAAAGATAAATTAATGTTCCTATATAAGTACTAAAGTCATCTGAAAAAAAATTTTGATGTTTATTTAAAATCATCTGGATAATTTTTATTGATGGAATAAAATACTCTTCAAATTCTAATGTTTTATTCTCTATTTTAAATTGCTCATTTAATATGTTTTCATACGTTTCAATAAAATCTTTTCCATAATAATATATAAGTTTTCTTTTTAAAAGTTTTATAAAAACAACCAAATTATTTAAATTACTATCATGCAATTTATCATATATTTTACCATATATAATTAAAGCATTTAAAAATGAAAATTCATCGAATATTTCAATATTTTTATAAATATACCGTTTTTTAAAACCTACCCATGGGCATGTAATTTCTTCAATATCTTTTTCATTAAATTCTACTTTTAATAAAGAAAAAAATGAAACTTCTCTTATAATAAACATCCTGTAAAAATTGCCAAAATTTCTTTTTAAAGAATGACAAATCGAACAATAATGACTTATATAGTTTAGTCTTTCTATTTTATTTGGCTTAAAATAAAGTGATATATATCCATACAATTTTATTACCTTCCTTATTTTGAAATTCCAACATATAAATCCATACTTCTTTCAATTGTATTTTCGTTGGACTTGACAGCAAATATTAACTTGTAATTACCAGGAATCGATAGTTTGACTGGTGGATTAGATGAAATAAAATGGATAATAGATTTCCCACCAGCACTTATATAAACTCTTTTTTTCTCATCATTTTCATAGTTAAAAACTATGACATTATTTTCTAGATTAATCAATCTAATAGTATATCCTTCAATTTCTAAAAATTTTTCTTTTTTAAAATTAAGATTGTTTATATAAAAATATCCTTCAAATAAATGATTTATCGGATAAAAAAGGTAAGTATCTACAGATAAATTTATATTTTTCAATCTTTTTTCAACATTATCAGTTATCGCTAAAGGAATATATACTGCCTGATTAAGCTTATCATTAATAAAATATAATTCATATATACCTTTTTCTATGGGAGGAATATTTATTTCATATGATTTAGTTTCTAAAGTTTTTAATAATGTATAACCAAGGTTTATTGGAATCTCTTTTTTTAATTTTCTATTTTTTGTAAAAATTTTTAATTTTCCAATAATATTAACGTTTTTTGTTTCTGCAGAATAATTTTTAACTTCAATATATAATTTTGGATATTCATTTGTTAAATAAAAAGCTTTGTCCAGATAAATATTATATTTGATAGTATGTATATATTCAATCTCTTTTTTTAATTTAATTTTTTTTCCATTATAATTAAATTGTGTTTCTATGATATAATTTCCATTTGGTATTTTTGATATGGGATTGATAGAATTTAAATCGAAAATTTTTTTATTTCCAAGAGGTTGTAATTTATAAGAAATTATATTGTTATATTCAAATTTATAAAAAGTCGTACTTGCAGAATTTGTCATTTTGTATATAATAAATTTAAATGAATCTATTTTTATATCTTTTACTGTACTACCAGTGTTAAACATATTAACAGTAATTTCTAAATTATCAGGAAAAGTGTATTTATTCGATGCTAAAATTGAAAAAGAAATACTATTTATAATTACAGAATCTCCAAAATTATATCTTGGAAAGTAATACTTAGAGGATATTATTACGATAATAGCAAATAAGGATATAAAAATTATGATTAAGTTGTTAATTCGTTGTCGCCTTTTTTGAATTTTTCTTAAATTATCCTTTTTTTCTTTTTCTTCATCATATTTTTTCCACTCTTCAGGTGTTTTACTATAATATTTCATAAAAATCACCTCTAATTCGTGTTCATATAAGATTTAAATTCTTTTTGAGAAATTAATCCTTTAACAAGCAGATTATTCAATTCACTTTCATAGGAAGTGTAAAAAGTTGTATTTTTGATTTTTGAGATATCATCTTCTCTGAAAAATTCTTTGATAAATTCATTGATTTCAAGAATTTCAAAAATAGGTTTTATTGATTTATAACCAGTATAATGACATTTTTGACATCCTTTATTATTTTCATCAATATAGCAGTCACACAACAACCTTACAAAATTCTGATTAAATATTATTTTTACAGAATCAAGAATATCATTTAATGCTATACCCTTTTCAGTAAGACGATTTATTACGTTAAAAACATTATTAGAATGTATGGTTGAAAATACTAAATGACCAGTCATTGCAGCTTCAATAGTTAATTTCGCCATTTCTTCAGTTCTAATTTCTCCAGTCATTAAAATGTCAGGATCATGTCTTAGTATATTTTTTAATATAGTTGTTTTTTCAGAATCATCTTTTATTTCAATTTGTTGTGCTCCAGGAATATTGTATTCAAGTGGATTTTCAATAGTTATAATTTTCTTTTGAGAGTCTTTTAATAAATTAATTAAAATATAAGCTAATGCTGTAGATTTTCCACTTCCAGTTGGACCAGAAAACAATACAAGACCATTTTTTAATAATTTAATTTTTTCCACATATGAAATAAAAATTTCTGGATAATTTAAATTTTCTTTGATTAAATCAGAAATATCTTTAAGCTTTCTAATTACACAGTTTATGCCATTTATATTTTTTATTAAAGAAACTCTAAAGCGATGATTATAAAAAGTAAAGGACCCATCTGACGGATCCCTGTCGTTGATAATATCTATTCCTGAGAGTATTTGAATCTTAGTTAGTATATTTTCATAGTTTTTTTTAGAAATTTTATCAAATTCAATTAATGAAGTATTGAATCGATAAGATACAAGAGAAAAATCTTTATATGCTAAAAAATGCAAATCTGTAATCTTCTCTTGAAGAAGAAGATTTAAATAATTTTCTAATAAAATTTCTTTGTTATATTCAGTTGATATAAATTGTCCGTGTATCTTTTTATTAGAATAAAGCTGTTGAATAGCAATTTCTTCTAAATTATTCTTCATAATCTCCCTGCTGTGCTTCTAAATATTTTTCTAATTTTATTCGTTCTTCATTTAATACATTATTTCCGAATAATCTATAAATTGCAGGTGTTTCATATATATTTTCCCCATCAAAATCATTTAATATTTTATTATATCCTGCAGCAACAATAGTTACTTTTAATTCATCTGGTTGCATATCATCTACTTCTGTAATACCATATTTCAAATTAACTTCATCAGTTGAATAAGAATGGAGTATAGATGTAACGGTTTTTAAATCCTTTAATGTTGGGTTCTTACCAGAAACATTTACCAAAGCTGCAGTAGCATTTTGTACAGAATTTTCCAAAAATTTTGAATTTAATGCATTTTTAGCGGCCTCTTCTGCTTTGTTTGGACCTTTTCCCCAACCAATTCCTAACATAGCAGAACCACGTCTTTTTAATACAGATTCAACATCGGCAAAATCGGTATTTACCAACCCTTTTTTAGTAATTAAATCAGAGATTCCTGTAATTCCCTGATACAATATATCATCAGCTTTTGCAAAAGCTTGTCTAATAGGAATATCATCATTATCTTCTAATAACTTATCATTAGAGATTTTTATTAAGGTATCAACATATGGCTTTAATTTGTTTAATCCGCTACTTGCAATCTTCTGTTTTGTCGAACCTTCAAAATGAAAAGGAATAGTTACAACAGCAACTGTTAATATACCTAATTCGCGTGCTACTCTGGCAATTACAGGAGAAGCTCCAGTTCCAGTTCCACCACCAAAACCAGCGGTAATAAAAAGTAAGTCGGTTCCTTGAATTGTTTCTCTAATTTCATCTACGCTTTCTTCAGCGGCCTTTTCGCCCTTCTCTGGATTACCTCCAGCTCCTAACCCTCTTGTTAATTCTTTGCCAAGTTGTAGTTTGAATTTTGCACTACTTGCTTCTAATACCTGAACATCTGTATTAGCAGCAATTAAATCAACATCAGATACTCCTAATCTTATCATTCTTTCAATTGCATTATTTCCGGCACCGCCAACCCCTATAACCTTAATAACATATTTTGGTCTTTTATGAAATATTTCTTTCGGTTCATTTTCAATAGGTAAATTAAATGGCATCTTCATTACCTCCTAATAGGATTCTTCCCAATCTTGAAAAGAAACCACCCTTTTTCTCAACTTTTTCTTCTGTATAAGTATTCTCATTATATGTTTTTGCATCTTCTATGTATAATTTTGGTATATTTGTTCCACTAAAATATAAATTTATAGTTCCTATAATTGGTGAATATAAAGGATCTTTATATAACTCATCAGCATTATCAATGTAAAAATTATTGATATTATTTGAAGCAACACCTAATCGAGCTTGGCTTCCCATAAAATCGGAAATAGTTTTTTCAATATTCTTAATTCTTGCCCCACCACCTGTATGAATAATTCCAGCTTGAAGACCTCCTGCTATTTCAAGAGTATTTTCATATTCTAATTTTGCAAGATCGCTATTTAATTTATTGATTATTTCTCTCGTTCTTGCAAAAACAATCTTATTAAGTAAATTCTGTGTGGTATATTCATAATGATCACCAACCAGACTTAAATAATCTACTTTTTTTACTATTTTTGTGTCCTGCAAACATACTGCATGTTCTTCTAATAATCTTAAAGCTTCATTTTCTGAAGTTTTTAATACATGCATAATATCTTTTAAAACATATTCTAATCCAACTTCAAAGTCTAAATAAAATTTTGGAATACCATCTTTAAAAATAAGCATTCTTGCTTTAGAATGACCAAGGTCTATAATTCCAACTCCAAGATTTCTATCTGACGTATTTGTAACGCCATAAGCTGAAGCAAGCGTTGAGTCATATATTGGAATTTCTCCTTCAATTAAATTTTTTATTGTATTTCTAATTGGAGCAAAAGAATTTTCAGAAACCCATACAACATTTATAACAGCATTTAAACTATAATTTGCTACGAATGCAACAGGATTTTTCACCTTTTTGTCGTCAACTTCAAAATTTACAAATTTAATATCTAAAACTTCCTTATTTAATTCTGAATATTTTTGTTGAATGTTGGATTTTATTTTTTCTAAATCGCTTTCTGTAATTTCTTTAGGTTCAGAAAATTCCAATGTATAACTTTCTCTTGAAATTTTTAATTCATTGGTAGCATATGATAAAACTATTTCTATTTCTTTAGCTTTGCTATTTTCCCCTTCTAATGTAAATATTACATTTTCAATTTTCCTTCTTAATGCTTTAACATCCTGAATTTGTCCTTTTATAATTCCTTCGGCTTTTTCTAATGCTTTTGAAATAAGTTGATATTTTCCTTTATTCTCTTCTAATGCTATTCCTTTGATGAAGTAATTCCCAACATCAATTGCATAAATAACCTTTTTGGCCATTTTATCCCTCCTAATAAATGCTAATTAAACTACCTCCAGAGAGAAGAAAATAATTCCCCGGTTCTTTTTTTATTAATTTTGTTATCGTATTATCAAAATGATTCAAAACATCTTTCCATGAATTAAAGAATAGTTTATAACCAATATTAATATAAATAATTTTTTGTTTAAAGTCAATTTTTGAAATATAACTTAGTTGTTCTATTGATAATTTTGCAAGATCATTTTTATAAATAAAATAATCATTGAAATATATAATTGGATAACCAGCAATTGGAATATCTGAAATTTTAAAAATTATTTCATCTTTATTTAAAAGAAGATATCTACTATTAAATTTTACCACACATATGGGTTGTTGTATTACAAATTGATTTCTCGCACCTTTGCTTTTTGTAACGAAAAATTGAAATATTATATAAAAAAATATGAATAAATACAACATAATCAGCACAAACAATATGTTACGAGATGTATTCATATTAAATATCTAACTCCTTGATTTTTAAAGCATGTTCTTCTATAAACTCTCTTCTGGCAGATGGATCATTTCCCATTAATATTTCTAAAATTTCTTCTGTTTCTATAAGATCATCTATATTTATTTTAATCAATTTTCTTTTTTGAGGATCCATTGTTGTATCCCATAATTGATCTGAATTCATTTCTCCAAGACCTTTATATCTTTGAAGTGTGTATTTTGGATATTCATTTTTTAACTTCTCCAGTTCTTCATCACTATACAAATATGTTTCAAATTTGCCTGATTTAAATTTATATAAAGGAGGTTGTGCAGCATATATTTTACCTTCTTTAATAAGTTCAGGCATAAATCTAAAAAATAAAGCTAATAGAAGAGTTCTTATATGTGCTCCGTCAACATCAGCATCAGTCATAATAATTATTTTACCATATCTTAATTTTTTAATATTAAAATTGTCACCAATTCCTGTACCAATAGCTGATATTATATTTGAAACTTGTTCATTTTTCATTAATCGCTCAATATCATGTTTCTCAACATTAATAATCTTTCCTCTTAACGGAAGAATTGCCTGAAAATTTCTATCTCTTGCCGTTTTAGCATTCCCGCCAGCTGAATTACCTTCTACAATGAATAATTCAGTTTCGTCTAGATTAGTTGAAGTACAATCCGCTAATTTTCCCGGTAAAGGTGAGTTTTCAAAGATAGATTTTCTTTTAACCTTATCTCTAGCCTTTTTCGCATTTATACGTGCTCTTGCAGCTTCTTTAATACGTTCAAAAATCATTTTTGTATCTTTAGGATGTGAATCCAAAAACTTTATTAAATATTCAGATAGTACCTCATTTACCGCAACTCTTACTTCTTTGCTACCTAATTTAGCTTTTGTCTGACCTTCAAATATAGGATCTGGTAATTTGATACTTAATATAGCAATTAAACCTTCCCTTACATCTTCTCCGGTAAAATTGTCCTCTTTTTCTTTCAAATAACCATTTTTTCTGGCATATTCATTCATTAATCTGGTTAAAGTGGCTTTAAATGCTGATTCATGTTCACCACCTTCAATTGTTCTGATATTGTTTACATAACTATATATATGCGGAAAATCATTACGTGTGTACATCATTGAAAACTCAACAAGGATATCGGAGAACCCTTTACCTCTTGGATTTTTAACACTTCCTGTTCCGAAAATAGGGTTTTCGTGAATAGGTGTTTTTTTATTTTTTTTAACTAAAAAGTCTAAAAATTCTGATATACCTTTTTCGTATTTGAAGACGCTTTTTTTATTTCTTTTTTCATCAATGAATTCAATTTCAAGTCCTGGGTTTAAAAATGCCAATTCCCTTAATCTATTTTCAATAATTTGCCCTTCTACTTCAATATCACCATTTTCAAATATTTCAGAATCAGGTTTAAATTTAATATGAGTTCCTGTTTTATTAGTTTCACTTAATATTTCTACCTCAGTTACCTTATTTCCTCTTGAATATTTTTGATAATAAATTTTTCCATTTCTATGAACCCAAACCTCAAGAAATTCAGATAAAGCATTTACTACAGAGGCACCAACTCCGTGCAATCCACCACTTATTTTATAGGTAGCATTATCAAATTTTCCTCCAGCGTGTAAAGTTGTAAATACAACTTCAAGAGTATCTTTTTTTTCTGTAGGATGAGGTCCAACAGGAATACCTCTTCCATTATCAATAACTTCTATTGTATTGTCAGCATTTATTTTTACGATTATTTTTGTACAGAATCCGCTCATATATTCATCAACACTATTATCAACAATTTCATATACTAAATGGTTTAATCCAGGTTTTCCAATGGAACCTATATACATACCAGGTCTTTTTCTTACTGGCTCTAAACCTTTTAAAACTTTTATATTATCTTGAGAATATTTATTCATTGATTAACACCTCCGGAAAATTTCAAATTTTTTATTTTATCCTGTTCAAGTATATTATTAATATCTTCTAAAATTTTTTTCTTTTTAAAGATAATTTCCTGTTTAATATAATTATTATCAACATACAAAAAAAGTGTGGAGGTTTTTAGATCCACATTAACTACCTCCACTGAGGTTAAACCATGTTTTTCAAAAACTTTTTGTACGATAAGTTTTAAATCTTTTATTAATAAAACTTTTTTTAGTATATTGTTTTTGTTACTTAATTCTTTAAATAATTCATTGAAATCTTTCATTTTCATTCCCAATAATTATTATTACTAATAATAAAGTCATTCCAATAATTAATAAGTGTTTCAGTAGTTATTCCAGGAGCATTAAAAGTAAAATTAGGAATAATTCTTCTAACAGGAATAATACCTACACTTGTATGAGTTAAAAAAACTTCATCAGCTGATAGTAATTCCCATACTTCGATATTTCTTTCTTCAAAATCCATATTAAAGCTTTCTATTAAATCTAAAACTATCTTTCTTGTTACACCAGGCAATATTCCAGAAGATATGGGGGGAGTAGTTATAACTCCGGCAGTAACTATAAAAATATTTGATTTTGTTCCTTCAGTTACATATCCAAATTCATTTAATACAATGGAATCATAATATGCATTATATTTTTGTCTTAGATAAAGGCTATAACCATTTAAGTTTGTTTTAACATAATAAGGAATAACAGGATTTTTTGGTTTTCTTTCACGAGAAATAGTTAATACAACACCACTTTCTCTTAAATCATCGATTTCAATTATAGGTTCTATAAATGCATAAAAAGATTTTTTTCGCGATGTATATTTATTTACTAATACTTTTATTCGAACATCACTTTTGCAATTTATTTTTTTTATACCATCATTTAATATATTTTTTAATTTATCATATTCAGGAATTTCCAGACCAAGAAACATAGCAGATTTGTTCAATCTTTCAAAGTGGAATTTAAGAGCAAATATATTTTTATTGTAAGTTCGTAATGTTTCATATGTTGAATACCCGTTAAAAAGTTCGAAATCCTCATTCATATAATTTTCTTTTTCAATCCATTTTTCTGAATCATAAAACATGAGAAATCACTCCAGTATTATTTATATTTTTTATTTTAACATCGTAAAATTCATTATCATTTAAAATATTATTTATTTTATGATAAACATAAAATTCATCATACCCATAACTAAAACTATTTTTTTTATCAACTTTTTCAATTAGCACAGTTACTTTTTTATTTTTTAAATGCCCCAGATATTTTTTAGATGAATTTTGTATATGCTTTTGTAATACTTTCATTCGCTCTTTTTTTATATTTCCAGGAATTTGTTCCTTCATTCGAGCAGCTTTTGTATTAGGTCTACTTGAGTACCTAAAAGCATGAATGCGAGAAAAATTATATTTTTCTAAAAAATTAATTAACTTTTGAAAATCATTATTGCTTTCTCCAGGAAATCCTACTATTAAATCTGCAGATATCGAAAAAAATGAATTTATAGAATATATTTTATCAAATAACATATGTAAATATTTTTCATTATATTTTCTGCCCATATTTTTTAGAATATTATCAGAAATATGCTGAAGGGATAAATGAATATGTTTTTCAAAAATACTACTATCATTCAGCAATTTAATAAACTCTTCATCAATAAAATCAGGATACAAAGAACTTATTCTAAATCTAATATTTTTTTCTCCATATTTTTTATTTATATCAAAAATTAATTTTTTTAAATTATAATCTGTACCATAACCAAAATAAGATAAATTAATGCCTGTAAATATAATTTCCTTTATATTTTGAGATAATATACTATCAATACTTTCAAAAATTTGCTCTTTTTCGACACTTCTTATTTTATTTCCTCTTGCAAATATAATTCTACAATATGAACAGAACTCAAGACATCCTTCTTCAATTGGAAGAAAATACCTTGAATATGAATTATATGGTTTAGATGGTATAAATACCTTCTCTTTTGTATTATTCCAATAACTTTTATCGACAAAAACGCCTTCTTTATCAATATACTGCTCAATATATTTTTTTTCTAAGTTGCCAAGGATTAAATCTGCTCCTGCTTTTTTTAATTCTTCGACATTAGTATGAGCATAACATCCAACCACAATTATTTTTTTAGACATATCTTTCCTTTTTATGCTTCTAATTAACTGTTTTATTTTCCTTTCCGCTTCAGAAGTAACCGTACATGAATTTATTAAAATATAATCACAATTATCCTTTTTATTATCATAAGTTATTTCGAAATTTAATTGTTTTAGTTTTTCACCGATAAATTCACTTTCAGCTTGATTTAATTTACATCCATAAGTAATAATATCTATTTTTTTCATTTCCACGTTTCTTCCAAAATCCCCTTTGCTGCAAGACTTAATAATTTTATTCTTCTAACTATTCCAACTAATCTATTATCATAATCAACAACAGGAACAATTTTTAAGCTGTTTTTTATTATTACATCTGCAACATGTAAAGCTGTATCATCATAATAAACTTTTGTTGGACTTTTATCCATAATTTCCGATACAGGTTTATGTAAAATATTGCTTAAACCTTTAATAAATTGTTGTGAATCGGGTATAAATGATGTGGACTGCATTAAAGAGAGATATCCTGGAATAGATGATTTTATTACCATGGATTCACTTAATAGTCCCACAAGATGAAATTCTTCATCTACAACAGGTAAAGCGGAATAGCCATGTCTTTCACATAAAGTTATAAATCTTTCAATAGTCACATCTATCATCAAAGAAGTCACATCTTTTAACATTATATCTTCTACCCTCATCATTTCACCTTCTTTGTTTCAAAATAATTAAAGTATTTATATATTTCGTCTATATTTTCTATGTATTTTTCAACATGATGTACTTTCGCAATAGCCGTTGCCATACCAAACTTTGCAGATTCAAGAAAGTTTTTTCCATTTTTTAGCATATAATATATTATTCCTGTCATAAAGGAATCACCAACACCAAACAAATGGGATCTATCAACTGTTTCATTCACTTTAAAAAGCCATATTCCATCATTTGTTGCTATGATATCTCCTTCAACATGATAGCTTAAAACAGCTAATTTAGCTCCATGCTTAATTATATCTTCCGCTGCATAAATATAATCTTTTATATCATTTAACTCATTATCAAAATATTTTTTTTCTTTTCTTAAATCAACCCTTACAACTTCAGGACATGCATTTTTAACAGCAAGATTAAAATGACTCCCGTTTGCTTCCATATAAGTTGTTATATTTCTTTCGTGAGCTAAAGAGAACATTTTTGCATATACATCATCTGGTGTATATGGCGGAACGCTACCAGAAATCAAAACGTGATCTACCAGAGATAGAGAATTTATATATCTTTGCATAAAATGTTCGATATCTGTATCAGTTAATTTTGGTCCACTGGAATTAATTTGAGTAATTGTATGATTTTTTAAATCCAATATTGCTATATTTTCACGAGTTTCTTCCTCTACAAAAATGAAATTAGCTGTAATATTTCTGTCTTCCAAAAGTTTTTCTAAAAAAACTCTTCCAACAAAACCACCTAAAAAACCTAAAGCCATATTTTCAATTCCTAATTTACTAAGCATTTTCGATACATTTACACCTTTTCCGCCTGGTTCCATGAGAGCATTTGAGGGATTTGAAATTCTAAACATTTCTCCGCTTTTAAAATTTTCTATTATAATTTCTCTATCAAGAGATGGGTTTAAGGTTACTGTCATTACATCCATATTCGAGCCCCCTAATAATAAATTATTTTTCACTATAATTATACCACAAATCATTTAATTATATATAAATTTTAATTTAATTCGTTTCTCTAAATAATTACCGTGTCCGAAAACAAAGTAAGAAAACTCAAAAATTGCATAGATGAAGAATTGAATAAATCTGCTTATAGTGAATTTGGGATGGTCAAACCCTTCATTTTATTTTTGTATGAATTGAATAAAATCTTTTAAATATTTTATTCTGAAAACATATGAAGAAATAAAATAAATAAAAATTCCATCAAAAACTAAAAAAATTGTATATAAATTAGAAGAGTGAATATTTTTTAGAATAAATAAACTTAAAATCATAATAATTGTCGAAATAATAATTTTAAAAATTTCTATATAGTCATATTTATTAAAATGAATAAAAAATTCCCAACCTAAAATCAGCATACCAACAAATCCTGAAATACTCGTAGCCAGTCCGATACCAGCAACACCCATATATTTTGCTAGAATAATATCTAGAATAATATTTATAAAAACCATAATAAATGAAATTCTGGTAGGTTTTTTTGTGTTTAGTTTTGAATAATAATTTCTAACTAAAATTCCGTGGATAGAATAAAATATTATTCCTATTGAATATGTTATTAGTGTAAAAGCAGTTATTATAGTATCTTTTTCTGTGAATGTACCTCGCTGATAAATTAATTTTATAATATCGTTGCTTAAAAAAATCAAACCAGATGAAGCAGGAATAGTTAAAAACAGAGAAATTAATATGGCTTCTTTAAATTCAAATATAAATTTTTCTTTTTGTTTATTATGCGATAATTTGGACAATCTGGGTAAAATTACATTTGCGATACTAACCGAAAAAATTGCCAGAGGTAATTGGTATAATCTTAAAGCGTATTGTATGGTTGCAACACTTCCCTTGCCTGTCCATGTTGCTATGTTAGTATCAACAATACTGTTGATATGGGATATTGCAACTCCAAAAAAAGCAGGAATAAACATATTCATAATTTCATTAACATAATCTTTTTTTAAAGTAAAATAATAGTGAAAGAGTTTTTTCTTTTTTATATAAATAAATAAAAAAAGTAGTTGAAAAAACCCTCCAAAAAAAAAGCCAATAGTTGGTCCATAAATCTTTACTGAAAAATACGAAGAAAAAATTATACCAAATATGGTAAAAATATTTGTAATAGCTGGTGAAACAGCAGAAATAAAAAAATTATTTTCATTATACAATATTCCGGAAAATATTGACCATATAGAAATGAAAGTAATAAAAGGAAATGTTATTTTTATAAGATTTGAAGATAATGATATATATTCAGCATTCATACCGCTACCAAGAATTTTTACAAAAGATTGTGAGAAAAAAAGAACAAGAATATACAATGATACTGTAATAATAAGTAAAAGATTAATAGCAGTACTTGCGAAGATGTCTGCGTCTTTTCCTTTTTTTCTTGAATATAAAGGAATGAATACAGTTGAAAATGCTCCTTCTGCAAAAATTCTTCTTAAGAAAAATGGTAATAAAATAGCAATTATATAGGCATCATATTCGCCACTTCTACCAAAATAATATGCAAACAACATATCTCTAAATAATCCTAAAAATCTGCTAACCATAGTAGCTGAAGCAAATATCGCAGTAAATTTCATTATATCAGACATAATTCATCCTCCAATATTAAAAAAGCCCATACGGGCTTTTAGATAGTTTCAACCATTATACACTTATAAAATAAATATTCCACTTCGGAATCATTTAATGACTCAAGATATTTTTTTATTTCTTCTGATTCAGCTCCAGGTTGATACCAAAATTTTTTAAACCCGTGTTTATATGCTCCTTTTGTGATTTCTAAACCAATTTTTGGGGGAACTACAAAATTCAAAATGTCTACATTTGGTAAATCTTTTACACTTTTATAAGTTTTAATACCCTCGATTTGTTCATAATTTGGTGTTACTGGTAAAACCTCATATCCTTTTGAAATTAAATCTTTTAAAATTTTATAGCCATATTTAGATTTATTTGTAGTTGCACCAATCAAAGCAACTTTCTTGATTTTTTTCATATCAAACATTTTATCCCTCCATTCTAAATCATATTAATTAAATAATATAATAATGGTACAGTCAATATTGATAATAATGTGCTCACAAAAACCAGCAAATTACCAAGTGCAGGATTTATTTTTAATTCTTCTGTTATAAAAGAAACATTCATACCAACAGGCATTCCAACTTCAATAACAAAAACACCAGCTAATATGGGATCCAAATTCATAAATTTAACCAGAAAAACAGCGATTATTGGAAAAATAACTAATTTGAAAATAGTAGTTAATATAGTATCATATAAATCATAAATTTTAATCTTAATTCTTGATAAAGAAACGCCAATATTAATCAGAATAATAACAATACTGGCATCTTTTATCATTTCTATAGGTCGTGATAAAAAAAATGGTAAATTATTCCAATACAAATCATTTGCTCCTAAAACCCATCCTATTAAAAACCCCCATAACATAGGAAGTTTTAGCATATTTGTTAAACCTTTTCGAATATTTCCTGTTAATATTATTATACCAATAGAAAAAGATAGTAAGGTCATAACTATAACATAAATAACAGCTTTAGATATATATTCTTCACCAAATAAAGCTTCAACTACAGGGTATCCTAAATATCCACCATTAGAAAACATTAATGCAAAAGAAATGATACCTTTTTCAGCTTTTATTAAATTAAATTTTTTTAAAATAAAAGGAATTAAAATTGATAAAACAAATATTACTAAATATCCCATAAAATATGATTTTAATTCTTTAAATAAAGGGGGATGAGAGTTAATCGCGGTAAATGCCAGTACATTTCCAGCAATCCATATAGTTATTTTATTTAATATAGTATTATCCAGGTCAAAAAAAGCCTTTCCAAAAACATATCCCAATAAAATTATTAAAAACAAAGGTAAAATTTTAAATAGGGTTAAAAGAAAAAGCAAACTAAATCACCTCGCAGATTTTAAAGCATAAACCTCTGTTCCAATTCCGGTTAAAAAGTCTAATAGTTCAACATCTTGATTAAAAAGTCTAATACATCCATGAGATATTCTTTTTCCAATTTCCCATGGTTTAGTAGTTCCATGAATTCCATATTGTTCTTTGGACAATTGCAACCAACGGCTACCAACTCCATTAATGATTGAGCCAGGTTTTATGTATTCTCCATACCAGTATAAAGCGGGTTCTTTTTCTTTATACATTATTCTATAATAGCCTGGAGGTGTAGCATCACTTCTTCCAACAGCAGCTGGAAAAGTTAAAACTTTTTTTCCTAAATAATATAGATTAAGAATAGATTTATCAAGGTCTATGGTAATAATCAAAGGGCTTTCTCCAAATTTTAATTTTCCTATTTTTAGTAATTGTCCCGGATATATGGTTTTTGGATCAGAAATGTTATTATATAGTATAATTTCACCAGGTTTAACATTAAATTTTCTGGCAATTTTATATATTGAATCTCCCTTTTTTACTAAATAATTATCAATAAATCGAACTTTATATGAGGCGCCCTTTATATTTGAAGATGCATAAAACCATCCTTTTTTAAAAAATCTAATTGTTTTTTTTCTTTCAATCATATATTTATTTAAATAAGTAATATTAATTTCATGAAATCCATCTTCAAGTTTTTCTGGAAGATAATATAAATTATTTTCGCTATTATAAATTTTTATTTTCCTATCAATAAAAACATTTTTTATTTTAAAGTCTCTATTAGAATTGTTTACTAAAACACCCCTCCAACCATCAAGTGTTTCAATAGTAGAAACTTCTAAATTTATTTCTTTGGAAAATTCTCTTAAATCGAGGAAATTATTAATAATAACCTTTTTTCTTCCTGATAAAGAATCATATTCTAGTTCTAAAGTTAAAATATCATTTTTACTAAAATCATTAATATTTACTCTTATATCGATATACGTTGGACTATAATTATATTCTGGTCTTACTCTAAACCCCGTATCAAACAAAAAGATTTTAGGATTTATTATCCTTTCTTCTGTAATTAATCTAAAATAAATAATATTATTCTGAAACTTTAAAAAAGTTATATTAGCTTTTGCCATTATAATTATCGGAAATATAATCAATAATCCTAAAAGCAATATATTTTTTAGAATTTTTTTCAACATGGGTAACATCTCCCATTTTATTTATTATGTAAATTTCATTTAATTCAGAATCAAATCCTATCTCTTTTTTTGAAATATCATTGGCTACGATTAAGTCACAATTTTTCTCTATTAATTTTTTCTTTGCATAATCAATTAAATTATTTGATTCAGCAGCAAAACCTACTAAAAACTGATTTTTGTTTTTTATCTTCCCCAATTCTTTTAAAATATCCGGATTTTTGATTAACTCAAGAGAAAAGTTGGAAAGGTCTTTTTTTATTTTTTCTTTAGAATAATTTATCACTTTAAAATCAGAAACTGCTGCTGCCATGATAATAATATCAAAATCTTTATACAATTTCATAACTTCATTTTTCATTTCAAAAGCTGTATTTACTTTAATAAGTTTTTTCAATATATATGGTGGTTTAATATGTGTTGGACCAGAAATTAATGTAACTTCAGCACCTCTATATGAAAAAGCTCTTGCTAACTCATATCCCATTTTCCCGCTGGATTTGTTGGTAATATTTCGAACAGGGTCTATAGGTTCAATTGTTGGTCCGGCAGTTATTAATACATTTTTTCCATTCATATCTTTTTTTGTTAATGAATATTCTAAAAATTCTAATATCATATTATTTTCCGGATATCTCCCTTTTCCAATTTCTCCACAGGCCAGATGTCCAACTTCTGGTTCAACAATCAACCATCCATCGTTTTTTAAAGTTTCTAAATTTCTTTTTAATGCTGGGGATTCATACATTCTTGTATTCATTGTTGGAACAAGTATTTTAGCTTTTTTTCTAAAAGCCAGAGCTATCAAAGATAAAAGATCATCTGCAAAACCATTGGCAATTTTAGCTATTATATTAGCAGTAGCTGGAGCAATGATTAATGCATCAGCATTCATTGAAAGTTGAGTATGAGGTATCCAGCCATTATTTACATCATTCAAATCTGTATAAACGGGACAGTTTCCAACAGCTGAAAAAACAACAGGAGATACTAATTTTTTTGCATTTTCTGTTAAAACAACGCTTAGATTAGCGTTTGATTTTCTCAATTTAGAAGATAAATCTACAGCTTTATAAATCGCAATTCCGCTACTAACACCTAAAATAATATTTTTATTTTCTAAAATGTTCATATATAAACACCTCTGCTTTTTTAAAACGCGATAAAGTTTTTTCTTTACCTAAAATTGCTATAGATTCAAATAAGCCTGGTGTGACTAACTTTCCTAAAACAATGCCTCGTATAGTTTGAAATGTATTCTTTTTAGAAGTTATTTTTAAATCTGCAATATTTCTGATAACATTTTCAACATTTTCAACTGTATAATCTTCTAAATTTTCAAATTTTTTCTGTGATATTTTTATTAAATCAATTGCCCAATCTTTTTTTAAAAACTTATCGAGAAACTTATCTTCATAATAAAAATCATCGATAAAGAAATTATATGAAAAATCCTTTAACTGTTTTAAAGTATTAACTTTCTCCCTACAAATCGATAAAACATTTAAAGAATATTCTTTATCTTCTTCGATTTTATTCTTTAAAGAAAAATCTTTTTGATAATCTAACCATTCAATAAATTCAAAGTATAGACTTTCAATTTTTTTCATTCGCAAATGTTTTCCGCACATCCATTCCAACTTTTCATAATCAAATACTACACCTTTATTTGAAATTTTTTGTGGAGTAAATAATGAAACTTTATCTTTAAAATTAAAAATTTCTTCTTCTACAGTCCATCCTAACAAAGCGAGATAATTCATTAAAGCATCACTTAATATACCTTCATTTCTGAAGTATTCGACAGTAGTACCGCCATGCCTTTTACTTAAGGGTTTTTTATCATTACCAAGAATCAAAGGAATATGCATAAATTCTGGTACTTTCCATCCAAAAGCTTTATATAACATTATTTGTTTTTGAGTATTAGAAATATGGTCCTCACCTCTAATAACATGGGTAATATTCATAAAGTGATCATCTATTACAACAGTGAAATTATATACAGGAATACCATTAGAACGCAAAATTATAAAATCATCTAATAAATCATTTCTGAACTTTATATTACCTTTCAATAAGTCATTGAATTCAGTATAACCTTTTTTATCAACTTTAAACTTAACAACAATACTATATTCTTTATAATTTTCCGGATAGCTATTTGAAACAAAAAATTCTTCATTATTATTATTATAAACAGCATAGTATGCCATATTTTTTTCGATTAATAAATTAATATATTTTCTGTATAATTCTAATCTTTCACTCTGCCTATACGGACCATAATTTCCATTAATATCCGGGCCCTCATCCCAATTTAAGTTACACCATTTTAGGGCTTCTATTATATTATCTTCAAACTCTTTTTTTGATCTTTCAGTATCTGTATCTTCTATTCTTAAAACAAATTTACCGTTATTTTTCTTGGCAAAAAGCCAGTTAAACAAAGCAGTCCTAACACCACCAACATGTAAATTCCCGGTGGGGCTTGGTGCAAATCTCAATCTAATCATAATATTCCTCCTGTAATTTTTTTAATAGTTCTTCCAATTTGTTTAAATCATTAACAATATAAACTTCTGACAATTTTCTATTATCAAGATATTTTCCATCAATAAGAATTTTTTGAATTCTATCAGTCCATCCACCAGTACCACTTAATAAAATTACAGGTTTTCTATTTGCATATGCTCCTAAAATCTCTATACCAGTTCCAATTTCACCACCAATACTAATAACAATATCAACGCTTTTAACCAGTACATAAGACCTCATAGAAAAGTCAAGGCCTGTTTTTATTGAAATATCAAGATAATCATTTCCATTAATTTCCCACGGTAATATTCCAACAGTTTTTCCTCCATGCTCCTTAACAGATTTGGAAATTAATTCCATAACTCCATCTCTGCCACCGCTAAATAATGTCCAATTATTTTTAGATATAATTTTACCTAATTCAAATATAATGTTTTGAAGAGTTTTAATTGGTTCTTTTTCTGGATCTCCGGAATAACCTATAACAGCTATATTCATAAACTCACCAACCTAAGTAATTTTCTATTACAAGTTTATTATTTAAAACAGTTTCTGGTTCTCCAAAAGCTATAACATTACCTTTATGCAAAACATATAAAATATCAACGACTTCAGCAATTTCGTCAACGTTATGATCTGTCACTATAACTCCAAGATTTTTTTTAGATAAAGATTTTATAATTTTTTGTATATCTTTTACAGTTATTGGATCAATCCCTACAAATGGTTCATCAAGCAAAATAAATTTTGGATTTGTTAAAAGCGTTCTGGCAAATTCTAATCTTCTTTTTTCCCCGCCAGAAAGTGAATCAGCGATTTGATTTTTTAAGTCAAAAATACCAAATTCCATTAAAATATTTTCAATAATCATATGTTTGTTTTCTATATTTAGCATAGTTCCTATTAATTCCATATTATCCCAAACGGTTAAATTTCTAAAAACAGAAGGTTCCTGAGGAAGATATGCTATCCCTTTTTTAGCTCTAACATGAACTGGCAAATGAGTAATCTTTTCATTGTCGAGAAAAATATCTCCGCTTTTAGGAACCACTATTCCCAAAATTGATTTAAATAATGTAGACTTGCCAGCACCGTTAGGACCTAAAATCCCAACTATTTTTCCAGTGCTGGCTTCAAAATCGACATTATTTAATACAATCTTTCTTCCATATTTTTTTGTAATCTTTTTACATATCAAATTATACATATTATTTTTTTAACATTTCGATTATTTGTTGCGTAATGTCTACTAATTCATCTGCATATAAAACCGATGGTTCATAAAGTACCAGATTATAACCATTATCTTTGGCATAACTGATAATTTTTGTTTTTATTTCATCCAAAATTTCATTTGTTTTTTTGGTATATTCGTCCTGAATAGCTTTTTGATATTCTGAAACTCTTGTTTGTAATTCTTTTTGTTTTTGAACTAAAGTTTCCTGTGAAGCTCCAGAATTTTTGAGATTTTCAAAATCCTGTTGCAATTTGTTTATTTTGTTCTGATAATATTGAAGATCGTTTTTATATTTTTCCTGTAGGTCAACCCATTTATAATAATTTTGTGTAACCTTTTCCATTTGAACAAATGCAATCTTTAAGTTTTTTCCTGTTTCTTTTGAACCTTCAGATATCCCTATTTTAGGAATAAATAAAAATGCCATTAAAACAATTACTACAATAAAATATTTTGAAAAATGCTTCACCAAAAAACACCTCCTGAAATGTATTCTTGTTATATTATATCATTAATTTCTATTTTTTTAAAAAATTTTTCATAACTATTTTGTTTTGCTTTTCTTAATTTATAATACATATTTTTGAATAATTAATGGATTTTTATTTAACATAATAGTGGTATTATAATAATACCCCTATCCTCCTTAAAATAAACTAAGGAATTTGCGGAGCTATAAGCTCCGTTTTTTTTATTCTTAACCTTTCCGAATATATTTAAAAATTTTTATTAAAATAATATCTAAAGATAACTTAATTTTTTCAACAAGAAAAAAGAATCATAAAAAAGCCCCTTTTGGGGCTTTTTTATGATTTTAAAATATTTTTCCTTTATATAAAGGGAATTTTTCACATAATTCTTTAACTTTGAATTTAATCGATTCTTTAAATTCATCATCCAGACTACCATCTTCGTCTTTTATATTTATAATAACCTCATTGATTAATTGAGCAATAATTTTCATTTCACTTTCTTTCATTCCTCTTGTTGTAACAGCAGGTGTTCCTATTCTAATTCCACTTGTAACAAATGGTGATCTTGTTTCTTTTGGTATAGTATTTTTATTAACAGTAATACCAGAAGCTTCTAAAGCTTTTTCAGCAGCTTTACCCGTTACATTTTTTTCTGTTAAATCAACTAAGAAAAGGTGTGAATCTGTGCCCCCAGAAACTATTCTGAACCCTAATTTTTCCATTTCTTCTGCTAATTTTTTGGCATTTTTAACAACTTGAGCTTGGTATTCTTTAAATTCTGAAGATAGAGCTTCTTTGAAAGCTACAGCTTTTGCAGCAATAACATGCATTAAAGGGCCACCTTGAATTCCTGGAAATATACTTTTATTGATTAATTTATATATTTCTTTATCATTAGTTAAAATCATACCACCACGAGGACCTCTTAATGTTTTGTGTGTAGTAGTAGTAACAACGTGTGCATATTCCAAAGGATGGGGATATAAACCAGCAGCAACTAAACCTGCAAAATGTGACATATCAACAACTAAATAAGCTCCTACTTTATCTGCAATATCTCTAAATCTCTTAAAATCAATAATCCTCGCATACGCACTTCCGCCAGCTACTATAATTTTCGGATTATGTTCAATAGCTAGCTTTTCAACCTCGTCATAATCGATAACCTCTGTTTCTTCGTTAACTCCATACTGAACTACATTGAATATTTTACCAGAAAAATTAACAGAAGCTCCATGTGTCAAATGTCCGCCATGACTTAACGACATTCCCATTAATGTTTCTCCTGTTTCCATTAACGCTAAATAAACACCCATATTTGCCTGAGAACCTGAATGTGGTTGAACATTAGCATATTTTGCCCCAAATAATTCTTTAGCTCTTTTTCTTGCTAAAGTTTCAGCTTCGTCAACAAATTCACAACCACCATAATATCTTTTTTTAGGATAACCTTCTGCATATTTATTTGTTAATACACTCCCCATTGCTTCCATTACAGCCTGAGATGCAAAATTTTCTGAAGCTATTAATTCTAATCCGAACTCCTGCCTTTTTAATTCTTTCATAACAATATCATAAATTTCAGGATCAACGGTTTTTAAGTTTTCCCACATTTTTATTCCTCCTCTTAAATAAAAATTTCTACCCCTATTATACAATATATTATAATGAAAAGCCAACAACATTATTGAAAAAAATTTCGTGAAAAATTTTTCACACAGCATATAATCACATATAATTCTATATAACTCGATATATACCCCCATAATCAACTTTGTAAAAATATATTTAAAAGTGTAAAATAAAAATGAGAAAAAAACTAAATTCGGAGGGGTGAAATGTATGAAATTTGAAAGTAAATATTCTGTAACAGTAAACAGAATTAAATCAAACATCATTAGAGAATTGTTAAAAACAGCAACAGCAGAAGGAATTATTTCTTTTGGTGGTGGAATACCAGATCCTGAAACGTTTCCAGTAGAAAAATTATCTAAAATAGCAAATGATGTAATAATGAATGAATACAAGGTTGCGTTGCAATATGGTTCAACTGAAGGTGATCCTGAATTGATAAAACAGTATATTAGATTATTAAAAAAATACGAAGACATACATTGTTTAAATGAAGAAAATATAATGATTACAACAGGTTCTCAACAGGCATTATTTATATTGGGGACAGTATTTTTAGATGAAGATAGTTATTGTGCAGTAAGTAAGCCAATTTATCTAGGCGCTGGAAGTGCATTTAATCAGAGAAATCCTAATTATATAAGTATTCCGTTAGAAAAAGATGGTATGAATTTAGATATTTTAGAAAGTGAATTAAAAAAACTTGAAAAAGAAGGAAAGATTGATAAATTTAAATTTGTATATACTGTAAGTAATTTTCACAATCCTGCAGGAATAACCTTGTCATTAGAAAAAAGAAAGAAATTAATAGAATTAGCAGAAAAATATGACTTCATAATTATTGAAGATGATCCGTATGGCGCACTAAGATTTGAAGGAGAAAAACTTCCAAGTATTTTTAAATTAAATGAAGGAAAAAGGGTAATATTATTAAATACCTTTAGTAAGGTTTTATCTCCTGGTTTAAGGATTGGTGTAATAATTGCAAATGAAGAATTAATTAGAAAAATGGTCCTTGCAAAACAGGGAATGGATCTTTGTTCATCGACATTAACCCAGAGAATAGCTGCAAGATTTATGGAAAAACACGATTTATTCGAAGAAATTCAACCAACGATAAAATTATATAAAGAAAAGAAGGATAAATTTATGGAAGCATTGGATAAATATTTAGGGGATATTGAAGATATTGAATGGATACATCCTGAAGGTGGATTATTTTCCTGGATAATATTGCCAGAAGGTTTTGATACAATGGAAATGTTTGAGATTGCAAAAGAAAAGAAAATAATATATATTCCTGGGGAAACATTCTATGTAGAAGAACCAGAAAGAAACACAATGAGAGTTTCCTTCTGTCTTCCTTCATTTGAAGAACTTGAAGAAGGAACAAAAAGATTAAGGGAAACTATTGAAGAATATGCAAAGAAAAAAGGAATTAATTTAAAAATAAAATAATTCTATGCGAGGTGGAAAAATGTATCGAATATTAGTAATTAATCCTGGCTCCACATCAACAAAAATAGCTGTATTTGAAGAAAATAAAATAATTGTTTCAGAAGAAGTTACACATTCTACTGAAGAATTAGATAAATATAATAGATTAATGGATCAGATAGAATTAAGAAAAAATGAAATCGTAGAATTTATAGAAAAGTATGGATATAAAATGATAGATTTTGATGCTATTGCTGCTAGAGGAGGTGTTTTGCCACCACTTGAAAGTGGTACATATAAAGTTAATGAAGAAATGGTTGATTATTTAAAAAATAAAACAAAAATAGAACATGCATCAAATTTAGCCGCAGTAATCGGGTGGGAATTGGCAAATAATGAAATTCCTGTTTTTATAACAGACCCTGTATCAGTAGATGAATTTATACCAGAATCAAGAATATCTGGTATCCCAGAAATAGAAAGAAAAAGTTTATTTCATGCATTAAATATGAAAAGTGTAGCTCGCAAAGCAGCAAATGAATTGAAAAAAAATTATGAAGAATGCAATTTTATTATAGTACATCTTGGTGGAGGTATATCTATAGGTGCTCAAAGAAAAGGTAAAATGATAGATGTTAATAATGCAAATGATGAAGGCCCATTTAGTCCAGAAAGAACTGGAGAATTACCAGTTGGCGATCTAGTTAAAATAGCTTTTTCCAAAAAGTATGATAAAAGAGAATTGAAAAAAAGATATATTGGTAAAGGTGGTTTGGTTGCATATTTAGGTACTAATGATTTGAGAGTAGCAATGAAAAAAGCCGAACATGATGATTATGCTAAAAAAGTGGTTGAAGCTATGGCATATCAAATTTCAAAAGAAATAGGTGGAATGGCAGCAGTCTTAAAAGGGGATGTTGATGCGATAATTATTACCGGCGGAATGGCAAGAAATGAGATTTTTATTGACATGATAAAACAAAGAGTTTCAAAAATAGCTTTAATAATGTTATACCCAGGGTCATTTGAAATGGAAGCTTTAGCTGAAGGTGCTTTAAGAATTTTAAAGTCTGAAGAAAAAGCTAAAGAATGGGAAATGTGAGGTGATAATATGAGAATCAATAAAATAATACAATTAGCACAGAATCTTGAAAATAAAAAAACGGTTGGTGTTGCTGCTGCAGAAGATGACGTTGTATTAAAAGCAGTAAGTAGAGCTGTTAAGGAAAATATATGTAATGTAGTATTATATGGAGATGAAAAGAAAATAAAGGAGATTGCAGAAAATAATGATATAGATATTTCAGAAATGAAAATCATTCATTGCAATACAAACAAAGAAGCAATAGTAAAAACAATAGAGGATGTTTCATCAGGAAAAATTGATTTACCAATGAAAGGCCATATAACTACAGGAGAATTACTATCTGTTTATTTAAAAGAAGAATATGGGTTAAGAACAAAAGGAACAATTAATTTGGTTAGCGTATTTGATATTGAGAATTACCATAAATTATTAATTGTAACTGATGCTGGTATGGTAATTGCACCAACACTAGAACAAAAAGTTGATTCTATAAACAATGCAGTAAAGGTCGCGAATGCCCTGAAAATCGAAAATCCTAAAGTTGCTATTGTAGGTGCTCTTGAAAAGGTAAATACAAAAATGCCAGCCACTGTAGATGCTGCTATTATTACTCAGATGAATAGAAGGGGACAAATTAAAGATTGTATTGTTGATGGCCCTTTTGCAATGGACAATGCTATTTCAAAAGAAGCCGCAGAGCATAAAGGTATAAAAAGCGTGGTTGCAGGAGATGCAGATATTATAATAATGCCAGATATTGAGGCAGGAAATATTTTTTATAAATCTATGGTATTTCTTTCCAAAGCAGGAGTTGCTAGTACAATTTTAGGTGGAAAAAAACCTGTAGTATTGACTTCAAGAGCAGATTCGGATGATGCAAAATTATTATCAATTGCATTATCTGTACTCTTGGCATAGGAGGTAATAATATGTACAAAATATTAGTTATAAATCCTGGATCCACATCAACTAAATTAGCAATATATGAAGATGAAAATTTAGTTTCCAAAGAAACTGTACGACATACATCTGAAGAATTGTCTCCTTTTAATCATATAGCAGAACAATATGAATTCAGAAAAGAAGTTATAAAAAAGTTTTTAGAAAAAGAAGGTCATCAAATATCTTCATTTTCAGCTATTATAGGTAGAGGTGGTCTTTTAAGGCCTATTCCGGGTGGTGTGTACAAAGTAAATGAACTAATGAAAGAGGAATTAAGAGAAGGAAAGTACGGAGAACACGCTTCCAATTTAGGTGCTTTAATAGCTCATGAATTAGCATCAGAATATGATATTCCATCATATATTGCGGATCCAGTAGTTGTTGATGAAATGGATGAAATTGCAAAATTTTCAGGGCATCCTGATTTTGAAAGAAAATCTATTTTTCACGCTTTGAATCAAAAAGCTGTAGCAAGACTTATAGCTGAAAAAATGAATAAAAAATATGAAGAAATTAATTTAATAGTGGTTCACATGGGTGGTGGAATTTCAATTGGTGCCCACAAAAAAGGAAAAGTTGTTGATGTAAATAATGCACTGGATGGTGACGGCCCTTTTACCCCTGAAAGGTCTGGAACATTACCTATGACACAGATAATCGATTTAGCCTATTCAGATAGTATTACTTTAGATAAAATGAAAAAAAGAATAAAAGGTAAAGGCGGATTGGTAGCTTATTTAGATACAAATGATGCTCTTGAAGTTCAAAAAAGAGTAGAAAATGGTGAAGAATACGCAACATTAATTTATAAAGCTATGGCTTTACAAATTGCAAAATGGATTGGAAAAATGGCAACGGCTTTAAATTTTGAAGTTGATGGAATTATTTTAACTGGTGGATTAGCTTACGATAAAAATAATATGGTTAAGTGGCTTATTGAACACACAGAATTCATAGCTCCTATTTATGTTGTTCCAGGTGGAGATGAAGAAAAGGCTTTAGCTGAGGCTGCATTAAGGGCTTTAAAAGGAATAGAAAAAGTTAAGAGTTATCCTCCAACGGAGGGGAAATATGCTTAATACAGAATATAAATGTCACGTAATTATTGGAATGTTTGGATCTGGAAAAACGGAAATTGCCTTAAATTCTTCTATATATTTAAAAGAAAAATATGAAAATGTTGCAATTGCGGATATTGATGTAATAAGTCCATATTTCAGAACACGAGATGAAATTGACATTTTAGAAAATATGGGAATAAAGGTTATAACTCCTCCGAGAAAATTTATGCATGCTGATTTACCTATAATTCCTCCACAGGTTGGTGGTTATATAGTAAATCCTGAATTCCAAACAATAATTGATGCCGGTGGAAATGAAGATGGTTCAACGGTAGTTGGGTCTTTAAAAAATTTTCTTGATCAAACTAAAACAGCAACATATTTTGTTGTTAATACAAAACGACCTTTTATGAATAACGTTGATGACATTATATATTATATTGAAAGGCTCAGTGCTAAGGCTAGAAGAAAGATAGATTATCTTATTTCAAACTCTAATTTACAGAATGAAACAACAGAGAAAATAATATTAGAAGGGGAAAAACTTTTAGAATCAGTATCTGAAAAGACTGGAATACCTATAGCATTTACTGTTGTTCCAGAATATTTGAAAGAATTGAATACAAAATATACAAAATTCATATTAAGAAGATTTTTAGATAAAGTTTATCAATTATAGTTAAATAGAAGGAGGGATACGATGGAATACAAGAACAAAGTTGAAATTGATCAGGAAAGATGTAAAGGATGTGGTCTTTGTATAGATGCATGTCCAACTGGAACTTTAGGTTTCTCTGAAGGATTTAATGCTAAAGGGTATCATCCTGCAGCTGTTTTAAATCCGGAAAAATGTATAGGATGTGGATTCTGTTATCAGATGTGTCCCGATGTATGTATAACAGTTTCAACATTAGAAAAAGCAAAGGCTTAAGGAGGGATATTGAATGGCTGAAAAAGTGATGGTTAAAGGTACAGAAGCAATTGGTGAAGCTGCCATAAGAGCTGGATGTAGATTATATTTTGGATATCCTATAACACCACAAAGTGAATTAACTGAATATATGTCAAGAAGAATGCCGCAAGTAGATGGAGTATTTTTACAGGCTGAAAGTGAAGTTGCTGCAGTGAATATGTTATATGGTGCCGCTTCTACTGGTCATAGAGTTATGACATCAACTTCTTCACCTGGTTACAGTTTAATGCAAGAAGGTGTATCGTATATTGCAGGCGCAGAATTACCTGTTGTATTTGTTAATGTTGTTAGAGGAGGACCTGGTTTAGGAGACATACAACCTGCTCAAAGTGATTACTTCCAGGCAACAAAAGGTGGCGGTCATGGTGATTATAGATTAGTTGTGTATGGTCCAGAATCTTTGCAAGAAGCTGTGGAATTAACAGCTAAAGCTTTTGATGTTGCTGATAAATACAGAAATCCTGCTTTAATTCTTGCTGATGGTATGTTAGGGCAAATGATGGAACCTGTTGAATTTCCAGATTTCAGAGATTTAAACACATTACCAGATCATAGTTCCTGGGCAATGCAGGGAGCAAAGGGTCGCGAACCTCATAAAATTACATCATTTGATATAAATGAATATGTATTAGAAAAAATGAATTTAAGATATCAAGAAAAATATAAAAAAATTATTGAAAATGAGCAAATGTGGGAAGAATACAAAGCAGAAGATGCTGAACTAGTAATAGTTGCTTATGGTACAATGGGAAGAATAGCAAAAACAATAGTTGATATGGCAAGAGGAAAAGGCGTAAAAGCTGGATTATTCAGACCTATAACCTTATGGCCTTATCCATATGATGCTTTGGCAAAATTAGCTGATTCAGCAAAATTATTCTTTACAGTGGAAATGAGTATGGGTCAAATGGTTGAAGATGTAAAATTAGCAGTTAATGGAAAAAAACCCGTTGAATTTTATGGTAGAACCGGAGGGGTTGTTCCAACGCCAAATGAAGTATTAGCAAAATTAATGGAATTGATATAAGAAAGGAGGAAAATTATGTCTTATAAAATAAAGTTTAAAGGTCCTGAATCATTGAGTGGAAAAGAATTCACATATTGTCCAGGTTGTCATCATGGAATAGTTCATAGATTAGTTGCTGAAATTATAGATGAATTAGGAATAAGAGAAAAAACTTTGATGGTAGCTCCTGTTGGTTGTTCAGTTTTCGCATATGAATTTTTTGATGTTGATGGAACAGTTGCACCTCATGGAAGAGCTCCAGCAGTTGCAACTGGAATGAAAAGAGCTATGCCAGAAAATGTTGTCTTTACATATCAAGGTGATGGAGATTTGGCTGCTATAGGTACAGCTGAAATATTACATGCAGCAAACAGAGGAGAAAAAATCACAACAATATTTATTAACAATGCTATTTACGGAATGACTGGTGGTCAAATGGCTCCAACTACATTATTAGGAATGAAAACCACAACTTCGCCATACGGAAGAAGTGCTGAAAATGAAGGTTATCCTTTACATATGGCTGAAATTTTATCAAATTTGCCAGGTGTAGCTTATTTAGCAAGAACAAAAGTTAACAAACCTCAAGATGTTTTAAAAACGAAAAAGATGATAAAAAAAGCATTTTTAGCTCAAATTCAGGGAAAAGGTTTTGGAATGGTTGAAGTGTTATCAACATGTCCAACAAACTGGGGAATTCCACCAGTTGAAGCAAATAAATGGTTAGAAGAAAATTTAGTACCTGAATTTCCATTAGGCGTTTATGTAGATAAGGTGGGTGATGAAAAATGAAACATCATGCATTCATAGCTGCAGGTTTTGGTGGCCAAGGTGTAATGTTATTTGGAAAAATATTGTCTTTAGCTGCAATGTATGAAAACTTATATACAACATGGTTACCATCATATGGTCCGGAAATGAGGGGGGGGACGGCTAACTGTACAGTAGTAGTTTCTGAAAAATACATTGCTTCACCTGTAGTTGATCAACCAACTGAAGTTATTGCATTTAATATTCCTTCAATGTATAAATTCGAAAAATTATTGCCTGAAAATGGTATATTATTGTTAAATTCCTCAGTTATTGATAGAGAACCTGAAAGAAAAGATGTTCAAATATATAAAATCCCTGCTAATGATATCGCTGATGAATTAGGGAATATAAAAGTTCAGAATATGGTTATGTTAGGTGCATATTTGAAAGCGACTAATGCTGTTTCTTTTGAATCTGTAAAAGCTGCATTGGAAAAATCACTAAAAGGAAAAAAAGCAGATTTATTGGATATAAATTTAAAAGCTATAGAAGCAGGCATGAATGCTTTAGTGAAATAACAACAACCCCCGGAAACTCACCGGGGGTTGTTATATAATATTACCTTATTTTTTCCTTTTTCCTTTGCTTCATAAAGAGCTAAATCTGCTTCCTTTATCAATTGATCAATATTTTTATTTCCATTAAACATTGACACTCCCTGACTTACCGTAATTTTAATTTTATGACCATTTATATATACAATATTCTCTTCAATGGCTTTTCGTATTCTCTCACTAACCTTTAAGGAATTTTCTATTGAAATATTAGATAAAATAATTAAAAATTCTTCTCCACCAAGTCTCCCTATTAAATCATAATATCTGATTTTTTGTCTAATTAATTCAACAGTTTTTCTTAATACCTCGTCACCAGCATCATGGCCATATTTATCATTAACACTTTTAAAGTTATCAAAATCTAGCATAATAACAGAAAAAAATTTATTTTCTCTTTTTGATCTTTCTATTTCTTTCTTTAATAAATCTGTAATTGCTCTTCTATTATATACACCTGTTAGATAATCAATTAAAGATAATCTCTCCAATTCTTTAATTCTTTTAACCTTTTTTAATCCTAATTCTATTCTATAATTTAATTCTTCAATATCAAAAGGTTTCAAAATAAAATCATCAGCTTTTAATATTTTATTACTTAAATTATCTGCAATCAATATTGTATAATGATTGTTTTGTATAGTTGAAGAAACAAAAACATCTACAGAATTAATTTCTGTATTTTCATCAAAAATTATATATTTATGTTTAAGTTTTTTTAATTCAAGCATATTTAAAATATTCTTTTCAATTGCAATCATATTACTATTATACCATAAAAATCCACATCTGATGATGTGGATTAAGAATTTTTAATCATATTATGTGCAGCGTTTAATTCTTCATAAAGAATCTTTTTTGCATCATCAAATAGTTTAAATACTGCTTTACATAAAATTTACATTAATTGTTTTTTTTTTTTTTTTTTTGATAAAATTATTTTGAATTAAATAACTATATATAATAACTTTAAAAATTGTTTCTCTAAAATTTTAAAATAGGAGGGATAGTATGTATATTAACAATGGTATTTCTCATGACTCTAGTGATTATTGGAAACAATATAATATGGAATTGCGCGATGAAGTAACAGGAAAAAATGAAGAAGTCGCAAGAAGAACCGCAAATGGAATTAACAGCGGTGTAAAAAATGCTGTATTAGGCGCTTATGCTGGTGTTAAATTTGGCGGAGGTATAGGAGGTGCAGTTACAGGAGCTGCTGTAGGTTTTGCAAAAGGTTTTTTGGATGGGTATTTTTCGTCCGATTTTAAAATAGTAGACACCAATGATTTATATCATCCAAAAAAAATTAATTAATTATGAAAAAATATAAAGAAATATCAATAATTATACTCAATAAAAATTTGAAGGTCATATCCTCAATTCCATTAGAAGAAAAATCAAAATATAATGATTATGATTATTATATGTTAAAAATTAGGAAAAAGGTTTTCTATCCAATTCCTTTTAATACACATAAATTTGAAATAATTAATGGATATGGTATATGTAATCGTAAGAAATCTAGTAGTTTTAAATATGAAAATATGAAATTTAGCATATTTTCAAATGAATCAAAAAATAATAAATCTGTTTTTTATAGTGGCGTTGAAAATGAAATTTTAGTAAATTTAAGAATCAAAAAAATACTAAAAAGCGATAAATATTTACCTGTTTTTTGTGTATTAACAAAAGATGATATAATATATAATACATATTATAATGTTATATCTCCAGATTTCACAAATCCAAATAAAAACATTACAGTAGTATTTAAACAAAACACAAAAAATTTTTTAGGATTATATAACATTGATTTTTATATAGCAGGATACGAAATTTTTTCAACTGAAATAGAATTCAAGAAAGTATTATATACTTATTGAGGTGATTGATATAAAAAAAAGAATTCCACTAAATATAAAGGATTTTTTATACTTTGTTATTTTTGATTGCTTTTATTTTTGGTATATTCTACCTACTTTTGGAACTTCTAAACGTATTTTTAGTTATAAGTATCCCTCAATTTTTTCTATGGGGTTTGTTTTTACTTGTATAATGATTATAATAATTGCAATAATTAGAGAAATATGTATATTTAAAGAAAGAGAAAAAAGAAAATATATATATTTTTTAACCTCAATCCTTTTATATATAGTTATAATATATATTTATGCACATTTTATGAATTTTATTTTCAAACAGTTTATAGATATTTTATATTTTAAAATTTCAATAGATCATTTTGTTATAGGTATTGTAGTTAAATATACAGTAAAACATTTTAAAAAAAATAAAGAATAAAAAATCCACATCTGATGATGTGGATTAAGAATTTTTAATTATATTATGTGCAGCGTTTAATTCTTCATAAAGAATCTTTTTTGCATCATCAAATAGTTTAAATATACTTTTATATTTAATTTCGCAAAAAACAACATTTCCTTCTTTTTCCTTTTTTATGATTCCAGAATTTTCTAAAATTTTAAGGTGTTGAGAAACACTTGACTGAGTTAGTGATAATTCTTCAGAAATATCAATAACATTACATTTTTTTTCATTTAATAATTTTAATATTCTTAATCGTGTAGGGTGTGATAATGCCTTAAATATTTCAGCGACCAATACGCAATCGTCCATAATATTACTCTCCATTATTTATAAATTTTTGTTTATATCATAATAAGTATAAAGTATTAACTTTACGATAGTTTCAAAACAAAATTAAAAAATTAGTTTTATTTGATTTTTCTTGCTTCTATAATTCCATGAGCTGTTGCATGCACAATACTTCTCGTATGACCTGAACAATCCCCTATAAATTTAATATTTTCAAATAAATTGTTATTTAATTTTTTACCATAAAATTTTACTTCAACACCATATAAAAGATTTTCTTCATCAGCAATACCCGGTATAATTTGATTTAAATTATCTATAAATTCTATTAAAGATATCGATGTTTTACTTGGAAATACTAGATTCAAATCGCCTAAAACATATTCATTATTACTTAATGTTGGAAAAACTTTCCATAATTTTTTTGTTCTTTTTCCTTTTTTAAAATCTCCATATGTTTGAAGTATAACTTTATTACCTCCAGCTAAAATATTAGAAAGCTTAGCAATATATGATCCATAACCATTTGGGTCATTAAATGGTTTAGTAAAAGAGTGCGTTACCAAAATTGCAAAATTAGTATTTGTAGATTTTTGATCGTGTATTGCATGCCCATTTACAGTTATAAAATCTGCATATTTTTCTGTCACAACATACCCAGACGGATTATTACAAAATGTTCTTATTAATTGCCCATTAGATGACTTAAATTTAACTTTAAACTCATATAAAGCTTCATTTAATTCTTTAACTACAATATCTGGTAATTCAAATCTTACACCTAAATCCACTTTCGTGTTAGATAATATTATGTCGGGATATTTTTTCGTTAAAGTGTCAATTAATTTAAAACCACTACGCCCTACTGCAACATAAACCTTATCAAAATAATCTTTTAGTTCAGCTCTAGTTTTTCTATCTATATATTCAATTAATATTTTCTCTTGTACATCAATATTTTTCACAAAAGAATTAAATTTAAAATTAACACCTTTTTTTATAAATTCATTATGTGCATTTTTAAGAAATATTTTTAATTTATCTGTACCAATATGGAAAAATTCCGACTCAACTAACTTAAAACCATTAATGAAAAATCTTTTTTTTAATTCTTCGATATTCTCTCTTGATCCAACTTCTGGTTCTGTCTCAGATAACTCAGAATAATAATTCACTATTTCTTTTTGCAACTTTTTATCAAAAAGTATTTCCTCTAAATCTCCTCCCATTTCCGAAGAAACGAACAGTTTTCCATCTGCTCTTATACCGCTGATTGAAGATGAAAAAATGTCTTTATTCATTTCAAAAACTATTACCTCATTTTTGGTTGTATCTACTTCCTTCAAAAAACCTACAGTTGCAGCACCAAAACCAATTACAGCAATTCTCATATATTTCTCTCCTTTCTATTTAAGTTATCAAAAAAAAATAGGCTGAAACCTTAAGGTTTCAGCCTACACTCATTTCTTTATAGTATAGTAACATCTTTTTGGAGATTCAATTTTCTCCTCTTTTTTTAATTTTTTTATTGCTTTATCTACTTCTTTTTTATCAATCCCAGCTTTTTCTGCTATTTCTCCAGCTTTTAACGGCTCTTTTGATTCTGATAATACTTTAACAACTAATTCGATTGTATTCACAAAAACCCCTCCTCTTACAAAAATAATTATATATTAAAAATTTTATTTTGTCAATACAATAAAAATCCTACTTTATATACATTATCTAATTTCTTTAACCCATGTGGCGACAACTTTGTTATTTCATACGTCAAATCATTTCCTGCCTCATGTTTTCCTTTATGTTCACCGTTTTCCCACAATTTAGAGTGCGACACATCATACACTATTCCATTAACTGCTACATATGCTTTATTTCCATTTTTTCCGTTAAACTTTTTTAATTCATTTTTATTTAAAGCTATATATCCAACTTTATATACATTATCTAATTTCTTTAATCCATGTGGCGACAGCTTTGTTATTTCATATGTCAAATCATTTCCAGCTTCATGTTTTCCTTTATGTTCTCCATTTTTCCACAATTTAGAGTGAGATACATCATACACTATTCCATTTACTGCTACATATGCCTTATTTCCATTTTTTCCATTGAACTTCTTTAATTCATCAAAACTATATATTAATATACCAACTGGAAAAACATTATCTAATTTTTTTAACCCATGTGGCGACAACTTTGTTATTTCATACGTCAAATCATTTCCTGCCTCATGTTTTCCTTTATGTTCACCGTTTTCCCACAATTTAGAGTGCGACACATCATATACTATTCCATTTACTGCTATATACGCTTTATTTCCATTTTTCCCATTGAATTTTTTTAATTCATCATAAGTAAAAGCTAAAATTCCAATATGATCAATATCTTTTAATTTACTCACACCATGAGGTGAAAGTCTTAAAATTTCAAATGTTAGTTCTGAGCCAGCGTTATAGCCTTCATGATAGCCTTTTTCCCATGGTTTTTCATAGGTAACATCATACACAATTCCGCTAATTGCAACAAAAGACTCTTTGCTGTTTTTGCCATTATTTTCTATTAATTTATTATAAGGAATTATTTTATATTTCACTCCAAATTCATCATAATTTAAATCTATTATATTCACATATTCAGCGTATACAACTAAACTTAAAATAACCATCAATACTAATAATACCTTTTTCATTCTATCTCCTCCTATAATAGCCATGGATCAACCAAATGAATAATTAATAAAATAATTAAAAACATCCCTATATATCTATGCCATTTAATCCATGTATTTTTAAAAATATTTATTTTACCCAATGTATAAATTAAAAACATAAAAATTATACCTATCCATAAAATCAATCCTGTATGTAAATATAAATTTCCATTTAAAGCCAAATAGCCATGCGTTATTCCAACAACAATTAATAATATTCCAGAGATTTTATGATATTTTTTTAATATTTTCATTATAAATAAAATTAATTTTGCTATTTTTGATTGTTTTTCAGTTATAAAATATTTATATATTCTTCTGACAAAAAATAAAGATAAATTAAACACTAAAAAAAATATATTTAATGTTCCTAAAAATTCTACTAATTCTTCCATAGAACCCTCCTATTTAATCAATCCTAATCCTTTTAAGAAATTTTTTGCCACTATTTCAGGTTCGTAACCTTTTACATCAACAAGATAATTTAGTCTAATAATTATATTTTCATTTAAGTATAAAGTTAAAGGTTTTAATATTTCTTTTATTTCAGGGTATTTATTTAAAACTTTTTCCCTGACTAAGATAGCAGGATTATATAATGGAAAAAAACGTTTATCATCTATTAATACAGTCAATTTATATTTTAAAAGCTTAGCATCTGTCGAATAAACCATTGCTACATCTATCTTTCCTGAGGAAACTGCTTCATAAGTCAATCCTGCTTCCATTGTTTTTACATATTTTTTGGGGACGTTCATATTATAGGACTTTGCCATTGCAAAAAAACCATCAGCTCGTTCATAAAATTCTGGATTAACTCCAAAAATAACCTTATTACCTGCATTAACAAATTTTGATAAATCTGATAATGTTCTTATATTATTTTCTTCAGCAAATTTGCTTTTCACAGCCATTGCATAAGTATCATTAAATGGTATCATATTTATCCAAATAATTTTATTTTTCTTATAATCCATTTCAGCAACTTTATTAAATAATTCATAGGGATCATATATATTTTTCGTTTGTTTAAAATACGCAGCCCATGCAGTTCCTGTGTATTCAGAATATATATCTATTTGTCCATTCTCAATTGCCGCTCTTAATGGAAATGATGTTAAACCAAATTCTTCTTCAACCCTAAAACCCGCATCTTTAAGCAATAATGAAATCATATTTGCGATAACATACCCTTCAGTAAACATCTTAGAACCAACAACAATTGTTTTTGCTGCTAATAAATTAAAGCTTAAAACTAAAACTAACAATACGATAAAAATTTTTTTCATAACAATTCCCCCTTAAAATTCATTTATTAATCCTTTAGAAACCCATTTTTTCTCAAAAAGTTCCAACACAATATCTATTCCTATCGCTAAAACTGATACAGGTAAAGCACCAGCAAAAATAATAGATGCATTATAATGGGATAATCCCGTGAAAATAATTACTCCTAATCCACCTCCGCCTATTACTGAAGCAACTGTTGCTGTAGCTATGTTTATAATTGCTGAATTTCTTAACCCAGAAAAGATTGCTGGTAAAGCAATTGGTATCTCTATTTTATATAAAATTTCTTTTTCATTCATTCCCATTCCTTTTGCAATTTCAATAATTTTAGGACTGATACTTACAATTCCAGATGTTGTATTAAAAACTATTGGAACTAAACCATATAAAAACAATGCTATAATAGCTGTTAACTTACCTATTCCCATAAATAAAAATATCAAAGCTATAACAGCTACGCTTGGTATAGATTGCGTTATACCCGTTATTGTTAAAGCTAAATTAGTATATCTTTTTCGTTTCTCTCTTGTAATATATATCCCTATAAAAACTCCTACAACAACTGATAAAATCCATGAAATAAAAAAGATAAATAGATGTTCTAATGTTCTTTGCATAACAACATCAAAATTATTTATAAAATATGAAAATAAATCCATTTTAATCCTCCATAATTGATTCGTATTTTAACACTCCTAAAACTTTTCCATTTTTCAAAACAGGTAAATAATTAATATTTTTCTTAAACATAATATTTATTCCTTCTAAAACACTATCATTATAATTAATATATTCTTTTCTTAACTTCTTTATATTATTATTTATAAAAAAACCTGCATATTTATTATTATACAAAATATAACAATTCTTTTTTAACTTATTTATTTCATCTAAAGAGCTTATTAAAGCATAATCATCATCTATAACTTTTTCCACTTTAACAAATTCTAAAAAGTTTAATTCAGCATTTTTACCTAATAATTCTTTAACAAAATCATTTTTTGGCTGTTTAATTATATTAACTGTACTACCGAATTGAACTAATTCACCATTATTAAAAATGGCAATTTTATCTCCTAATTTAATTGCCTCTCTTATATCATGTGTAACAAATACAATTGTTTTTTTTAATTTATTTTGTATATCCAACAAAACATCTTGTAAAATTTCTCTATTAATCGGATCTATGGCCCCAAAAGGTTCGTCCATCAACAAAATTTTCGGATCTGCTGCTAATGCTCTTGCTACACCTACTCTCTGCCTTTGACCACCTGATAATTCTAAAGGATATTTATTAACTATTGAATCATAATCTAAATTTACAAGTTCCAAAAGTTCCTTTACTTTTTCCTTTATCTTTCTTTTATTCCAACCCAACAGCTTTGGAACTACCGCAATATTATCGAAAACATTATAATGAGGAAATAATCCAATTTCTTGAATTACATAACCTATCCCTCGTCTCAACTGAATTTTATCAATGTCATCAATCGAAATACCATCAAAAAATATTTCCCCTTCACTTCTTTCCACTAATCTATTCAATAATTTTAATGTGGTTGTTTTTCCACACCCAGATGGACCTATCAAAACTGTTATTTTTCCATCCTCAATTTTTAAATTCAAATCTTTTACTGCAAATTTATCGTTATATTTTTTAGACACATTTTTTAATTCAATACTCATAATGTCCTCCATTAATTAATCTTAACTTTCAAACCTTTTGGCGTGATTAATTCCTCAAATTTTAGCATAATATAATTAAGACCAACTCCTAAAATCGCCAACAAAATTACACCTGTGATAATCATTTCATATCTTCCTCTACTTAAACCTGCAAAAATAAAATATCCTAAGCCTCCAGCTGCAATATAATATCCTATAGTTGCAACTCCGACACCCATAACAACAGAATTTCTTATTCCAGACATAATAATAGGAATTGAAAGTGGCAATTTTATTTTAAATAAAATTTGCCTTTCATTCATTCCCATTCCTCGTGCAGATTCAATAATACCTTTATCCAAAGTATGAATTGCAACTAAAGTATTTCTAATCATTGGAAGCAGTGAATAAATTACTAAAGCAATAATGGCAGGAGGTCTTCCTAAACTCATATGGAAAGGAGCAAGAAGTATAACCATTATACCAAATAATGCTGGACTTGGAATTGTCATCAAAATTCCTGCAATATATAATACAATTTTAGACATTTTTTGATTTCTAGAAATAATGAAACCAATTCCAATGCCGATTATAACGGCAAAAGGTAACGCAATTCCAATTATACGAATATGATTTATTAATTCTTTTATGATTTTTTCTTGATTAATATAGAGATAATTAAGATAGTTCATTATATCACCTTTGTTTCTCTTTTGTAAAATTATATCAAAGTTTTGTACCAATGTCAAACTTTGAATCAAATAACAAAATCAAAATTATGATTTATTTCATAAATTTTATCTTGATTATATTCAAAAGTTTTTATTGTTGCTGGAATTCCAGCAACAAGGCAATTAGATGGGATATTTTCTAAAACAACAGAATTAGCTGCGATAACAGAATTAGCTCCTACTGAAATATCTCCTAATATTTTAGAGCCTGTTCCTATAATTACATTTTCGCCTATATCTGGATGTCTTTTGCCTTTTTTAATATGTTTTGCCCCAAGAGTCACTTGATGATATATGAGAGTCCCTTTGCCAACAGTTGCAGTAGAACCTATTACAATTCCCAATCCATGATCTATAACTATTCCTGGTTCCAATTTAGCTGCCGGATGTATGTCCATTGAATATAAAATTTTACTTATCATATATAAAAAATAAGATAAAGGATATATTTTATATTTATAAAAATAATGATAAATTCTATAAAATATCAATCCATGAAAAGCAGTATTAAAAAGTATTACACCTAATTTATACTTTGAAGCAGGATCTTTCTTTAAATATTCATTTAAATCTTGATTTAAGTAAATAAATATATTTAAAAAATCTAAAATAGCATTTATTATTATTTTCATTATCTCTCCCTCCAAATACGAGTAGTTTTGTCATAATTATTATAACACAAAATAAGATAATTTTTATCTATTTTCATGTTAAAAAAATATAAAAATAAAAACCCATACGGGTTTTTATTTTAGAATACCTTTAATTATTAGTTCTGTCGCTTCATCTTCCGTTAGTCCTTTTGCCATTAATGTTTCTAATTGCTGTGGATTAACCCTTCCTACAGAAGCTTCATGAGTTAATTCTGCTAAATCATTATTTACTCTCAAAATTGGAATGGTACTTACATGAACATTTGAACCTTTGCTAATTTCCGTACATTCAATATGTCCTTTTGAATAAGGCGCATTACCATAAGCTTCATTGATAACTTCTGCATTTGTTGAGTCTTGAGCAAAAACATACGTTTTTGCAATTCCAGAAGATTTTTCACCATTTAAATTTACTATTTCTTTTATTTCAATTTTATCATCATTTTTTCCCCAGACCTTTGATTCTAATAGCGCTTTTGCATCTTCATCTAAATCAACCGTCATGTGAATTTTCAAATTACCTGCTCTTGATTTTGTTAATTTAAATCTACTATCAAAAACAGAGTTTTTTGAAACTTTCGTATAATAATATGTTTCTAAGAATATTCCATCTTTTTCATTATGAAAATGTTCATCTTCCATAAATACAACTGAATTTTCATCAATATACATTTCTGATTCCATTTTATGATGAATTTTACCAAACGGAAATGAACAATGTGATAAAAATTTTATGTCGCAATTTTTGCCAATTTTATATGTGGATTTTATATATTGTTCTCCCTGCTTTTTTAGAAAACCAACACACATGTGTATGGGTTTATCAAGTTTTAAATTATCTTCTATTATCATTTCATATTCAACTTTTCCATTTTCTGCACTTTTAACATTTATAGTTATACCATCAACTGTATTTTTACCAAGTATTCTATCTCCGCTTATAATTATAGATACTATGTCTTTACTTAATAAATTGCTAATATCACCACCAGCTTGCTCATATGCTTTTTCAATCATTTCAAATTCTTTTGCATAGTTTTTTTCTATATTCATAATTTCACCTCGTCTTCAGTGAATTCAACTGGAACATTTATATGAGTGCAGTTATCACATGTGGATTTGTAAACTTCAGAAACTTTTTTAGGATCACCTTCAGCTTTTATTTTTCCAGAACAAATAAGGAAAGCTTCATCAGCAATTTCAGCTATTTCTTCTCTATGAGTTATACTCAAAACAGTTCCACCATTTGCAGTTATTATTTTAAATATCCTTTCAATCATAATATTTGACATCATATCAATACCAGAATCTGGTTCGTCAAAAATTGCAAATTTAGGTTTTAAAATAATTAATGAAGCCAATTCAATTCTTTTCCTTTCTCCACCTGAAAGAGTTTTATCTACTTTTCTATGTAAATAAAAGGGATTTAATCCTACTAAATTCAATATTTCAATTAGTTCAGAATCATTTAAGTTTATTCTCTTACCTAAAGTTAAATATTCTCTGACTCCTAATCCTTCATATCTTACGGGTTCTTGCCATGCCATTGTTATTCCACGCTTTGCTCTTTCTGTTATATTGAGATTTGTGATATCTTCACCGTTAAAAATTATTAAACCACCATGTTTCCTAATATATCCATCCAATCCCATGATTATTCTCGCTAATGTTGATTTGCCAACTCCATTATTTCCCAAAACAGCATAAATTTTACCTTTTTCGAACTTATAAGAAATGTCTTCAAGTATCTTTCTCGAGCCAGTTTTAAAACTTATATTTTTTAATTTGAGCATTTTACTTCCTCCTCAATATATCAATATAATACTTATTATAATTTTATCAAATCATTGTAAAATTTCTGAATATAAAATGCATTAAAAATAAGAGTTTGTAAAAAAAGTATTAATATGTTATAATTCTCACTGAATATATATTAGAGGTGGCTCTTATGAAAAATCAATATATATTGAAAACGGAATATTTTGATATAGATTATAAAATAATTAAATCAAAAAGAAAAACTCTCTCAATCATAATTGATGAAACTGGAGAAGTTTTAGTTAAAGCACCTAAATGGTTATCAGATTTCGAAGTGAAAAAATTTGTTTTTGATAAAAGAAGTTGGATCATTTCAAAAATAATGCAATTTAAAGAAAACCCAATAACAAAAAGAAATTATGAAACAGGTGAAGAATTTTTATTTCTGGGAAAAAATTATAAATTAATGATTTTTGAAGGTAATTATGGTGTTGGTATTCAAGATAATTTTATATACGTATCTTTAAAAAAAGATTTTTTTGATAATTATGAATTAAAGAGAAACATGATTATTAAATGGTATAAAAAGCAGGCAAAGAAAATAATAAATGAAAGATTAAAATATTATTCTAAATTGATGAGTTTAAATTATGGAAAAGTATATATAAGAGATCAAAAAACACGTTGGGGTAGTTGCTCTGAAAAAAATAATTTGAATTTTAATTATAAAATAATTATGGCACCAAAAAGAAAATTAGACTACATAATAGTTCATGAATTAGCCCATATTATATACAAACATCATCAAAAAACTTTTTGGAATTATGTTGGGAAATATTGCGATGATTATATTGAAAGTCGAAAATGGTTTAGAAAAAATGGAAGGAAATTGATATTATAAGGGGGTATTTTTAAATGATAAAGATTACAGAAATAGTTGAAGAAAAAAAGAAAATATATGCAATTTCTGAAGAATCTCCATTTTACCCTGATGGAAAAGGCGGACAACTTGGTGATAGAGGAAAAATTGGAAACACAAATGTTTTATTTGTTGAATTTAAAAATGGAAAATACTACCATTTAATTGACAAAATGATTGAAGTGGGGGAATATAATTTTGAAATTGATGAAAAAAGAAGAAAAGATATATCTCAGCAACACACAGCTCAGCATATACTTTCAGCAGCTTTTGAACAAATAGCGGACTTAGATACAGTTGGTTTTAGAATGGCAGAAGAGTATACAACTATAGATTTAGAAATTCCAAACTTACCAGAAAATATTGAAAAAGAAGCTGAAAAATTATCAAATGAAATAATTCAAAAATGTTTAAATGTTGAAGAAATATTTACTACAAAAGACGAAATCTCAAAATATAATTTAAGAAAAGGTTTAAGTGATAAAGTGCGAGGTAATATAAGGCTAATTAAAATAGGAGATTTTGACATTAATCCATGTGGAGGCTTTCATGTTAAAAATACAGGAGAAATTGGATTGGTAAAAATTATTTCGAAAGAAAAGGTAAAAGGAAATTTGACAAGATTATATTTTTTAGCTGGTTTTAGAGCTATAAATGATTATGATGAAAAAATAAAAATTACAAAGAATATCTCGAATTTATTAACGGCAAAAGTTGAAGATACTCCACTAAGAGTAGAAGAAACTCTAAAAAAAATGAAAGAATACAAATCAAAATATGAAAAAATTAATGAAAAATATGCTGAATTAATGGCTAAAGATATTTTTTCAAAAGCAGAAAAAATAAATAATATAAAATTTATTTATTTAGAAACAAAAGAAGATTTTGTAAATTATTTACCTAAATTTTTGCCCATGGATGAAGTTTTATATATAGTAAAAAAAGACAATAAATTAGAAATTTCATCTGGAATTGTAAATTGCAAAGAATTGATAAACAATATTAAAAACGATTACTCAGAAATAAAAGGCGGCGGAGGAGTGAATCGCGGAAGCCTTATCGGAAATATAAAAATTGAAGATATTAAAAAATACTTATAGCCAGAACTTTTGTTCTGGCTATTCAAAAATTACATTATTTCTTCCTAATTCTTTTGCTTTATATAAATTATTGTCTGCTCTAGATATTAAATTATCTATACTTTCTCCAGTTTTATAAAGGGTAGAACCTATACTTATTGTTATTTTTATATTGTTATCTTTAAATTTAAATGTTGTAGTTTCAATGGTTTTTCGAATTATATCCATTAAATCTAACCCCTTCTTTTTTTTAAAATTTATAAAAAACATTAAAAATTCTTCTCCACCAATCCTACCAAAATAACCATATGTATTTATTAACTTACTTATAATTTTTGTCATTTTAATCAAAATAAAATCTCCCGCTTGGTGTCCATATTTATCATTAACTTTCTTAAAATGATCAACATCTACAACTGATAGAAACACTTCATTATCATTTATAGATATAGATTTTTCTAATATCTCATAAATTTTTCTCCTGTTATAAATTTTTGTTAATTCATCATGAGTAGCTTCAAATTCGAGTTTTTTATTTAATTCCTTTATTTTATTATACATATTCAAGATTCTTTTTCCAACAGAGACTCTTACGGCCAATTCATCCTCATCAAAAGGTTTCGTTATGTAATCATCTACCCCTATTTCAAAACCTTTTATAATATCTTCTTTAGAAGTCTTTGCGGTTAACATTATTATATAAGAATAATTTCCATTTTCTCTTTCTAATCTTCTAATTTTTTTACACACATCCCAACCATCAAGCTCAGGCATAATCCAATCTAATATAATCAAGTCAATATTTTTTTCTTTTTCATAAATATTTAACGCCTCTAATCCGTTCTGAGCTTCTAAAATTTCAAAACTATCATGTTTGTTAAAATAATCAATTAAATATTTTCTTTCAAGTTTTGAATCTTCAACAATTAATAATTTCATATTATTCGCCTACTTATCGATCTCTTTTTTTACAAGATACCATAAATATAAATCCAATTTTCCAATTGGTTCATTAAAATGCTTTTCTAAAATCTTTAATCTTTTTTCGTATTCTAAATATTTATTTTTTGTCCATCCTTTTGGAATAGAATCTATCAATTCATTTTCCAACATAAGTCGGAGAATATGTTTATCTAATATAGCAACATCACCATAACCAACATTTCTTAAAAAATGACTGGATTCTTTCCAGCCAATACCTTTAATATTCTTTACCAGAAATTCTCTTATTTGATAATATGGCAAAACAAATAAATGCCTTATGGTTCCAATAATCCATCTATTAGAAACTATATACTGAGCTCTTGCTTTTGGAAAACGATGTCCGACTCTTCGCAATGCATATTCCAAATCATCTATTTCGAGTTCAGTAAAACCATTTATTCCTATTTCTTTTTGAGCTTTTATCCCGCCTTTAGCACTCCAGTTAGCTGTTAAAACACAAAAAGAAAGTTCAGAAAATAACTCTTTTTCACTTCCGTTTTTTCCCAAAGAAACAAATTCATTCCATCTTTTTTCGACCAACGGTTTTGCTTCAGTGTAAATATTTTCTATATCTTTAATTAACTTCATTTTTTCACCTCTCATTCTATTAAAAAAATGAAACTATCCAAACCAAAATAGGCGCAATAATTAATGCGGGTAAAAAATTACCAACTTTAGTATCTTTTATTTCAAGAATTTTTAATCCTATTCCCAATACCATTATACCACCAACTGCAACTAAATCATTTAAATATATTTTATTTGTTAAAAAAGATAATTGTGAGGCCAATAAAACTATGCTTCCCTGAACCACAAGAACTGAACCAGCAGAAATCATCACTCCTAATCCGTATATTGATGATAATACTGTGGAGGAAATTCCATCTAACAATGATTTTGTATAAATTAAAGTTCCGTCATTTGTTAATCCGGCATTAATGGATCCAATAATAGTTAAAGGGCCAACCAAAAACAAAATCGAAGACATAACAAATCCGGTGGAAAAATCTCCTTCTTGCATTGAATCTCCAATTCTTTTTAAAAAACCTTCTATATCAATTAATTCACCAATAATACCCCCCAAAGCCATAGAGCCCAATACTATTAAAAAATTATTTGCTGACATTGACATATTTATTCCAATTCCTAAAGTAGTTAGTCCCACAGCATAAAAAAGAATGGTTTTTAGTCTATCGGGTACCCCTTTTTTAGCAGCAAGTCCCAATAAACTTCCTATTATAACGGCTAATGCATTTACAAAAGTTGGAATCATTTTATTCACCCCCATAAATATTTAAAACTTTTTTTAAAATAGTAAATCTAAAAGGTGTATGACCTAAACTTTCACCATCTACTTCTAAATAAATTTTTTCCTTAGACTTTATTTCAGCTTTTTTAGCTTTAAATTGTTTTACCCATTTTAATTTTACAAAGCTTCCATCAAAAATTTTCTTAATATTTTTAATAACTAATAATTTCGGAACATCCTTAACCAGTGTAATATCAAAAAATCCGTCATCTGGTATTGCGTGTGGAAGGATTTTCATTCCACCACCACTATATTTACAAATACCAACAGCCATAGTGAAAATCTTTTCTTTGAAAGAATAATTATCAATTGTTATTTCAGCACTTTGAGAATTATATTTAAATAATGTTGTAAGAAGGTTTAATAAATAAGAAAATGAACCTCCTTTATTTTTCTCCTTTGACTTATTGGCATTTCTTGTAACTTCAGCATCAAAAAACATACCTGCAATATTGACAAAAAATCTTTCCAGTTTCTTATCATTTCTATAATACTCAACTTTTCCAACGTCCTGCACAAAAATACGTTTTCTTTTTAAAACATCAATTGCTTGAATATAGTTATCAGGTATTCCCACGGTTTTCCCCCAATCATTTCCTGTACCAGATGGAATAATTCCAACAACAATGTCTTCTGGGTTTTTAAAATTCTGAGAAAAAACACCATTTACAATTTCATTGAGTGTTCCATCACCACCGACACAAATAATATTGCTAAACCCTGTTTTTATAGCCTCAATAGTTAAATCTTTTGCGTGCATTTTACCTTTAGTAAATGCATATTTGAAACTAAACCCTGCTTTTTTAAGATATGCTTTGATATCCGGCCATATTTCTTTTGTCTTAGAACCTGCTGAATTGGGATTAACTATCACAAAAATCTTTTCCATATTATTCCTCCAGAATATGATTTATTATATTTTACCATAAAAAATAAAAAAAGTCCGCATAGCGGACCTTATCTTAAAATTGATTTTTTTAATTCGATTTTCTTATTGTTTTTAATTTTAAAAATCTCTGTTGAATTTGCTATTGTTACATATCCCTTTTCATCTTCTTTTAAAAACTCTTCAAAAAATTCTATATCTTCTTCTGTTGAAAGATTTGGAACATATGTCATTCTAAATTCATAATCTATATTTGAGCTTCTCAATATATTTATTGTTCTGGAAATTGTATTCCAATAATTTTCTTGAACGTTTATCAATTTACAATAATTCTCTGGTTTAGCTTTTACATCCATAGCAACATAATCAATTAGATTTTTACTTATTAATTCTTCTACAATTTCAGGATTTGTTCCATTAGTATCTAATTTTATTAAATAGCCAAGTTCTTTTATTTTACTAATAAATTCTGGCAAATCATTATGTATTGTTGGCTCTCCACCAGTAACACACACAGCGTTTAACCTTTTTCTTAACGCAGATAATTTATCAATAATCTTCTCTTCAGAAATTGAATTATAATCATTTGAATATGCTATTTTCCAATTATGACACCATTTACATCTGAAATTACAACCGCCAGTATATACTACTGCCGATATATGTTTAGGATAATCAACAAAACTAAATGTTCTTATTCCAGCTAATATCATATTATCAGCTCCTCAAAACCTCACTATTAATTCTAAATTGAATTCTGTCTATATACTCCTGTTGCTTTCCATCATTCCAATTTTGAACTGGTCTATAATATCCTACAACCCTTGAATATACTTCTGTATCCTTTCCACAATGCGGACATTTAAAATGTTCTCCTGCTATATATCCATGTTCAGGACAAATAGAAAATGTCGGTGTTATGCTCATATATGGTAAAGAATAATTTTCAAAACTAAATTTAATAAATTCTTTCAAAGCTTCTGTATCTGTAATTTTTTCTCCTACAAAAATATGAACTACTGTCCCACCTGTCCATTTGTTTTGTAATCCTTCTTGATGTTCTAATAAATCAAACGGATCTTCAAAATAATTTACTGGTGGATGAACTGAATTTGTATAATATGGTTTTTCCTTTGAACCAGATTGTTTTATATCTTCACCAAACTCATTTTTATCTATTCTTGCTAATCTATATGTCGTTCCTTCTGCTGGTGATGCTTCTAAGTTATATAAATTTCCTGTTTCCTTATTAAATTCATTTAATTTTCCAAGCATGTAATCCATTACTTCCTGAGCAAACTCTTTACCTTCTGTACTCGCAATGCCATTTTCAATACCAAAATTCAATAACCCTTCATGCATTCCAACAAATCCAATAGTCGAAAAATGATTTGCCCAGTATTGACCTGTTAGTTTATAAACACCATCTAAATAAACCTTTGTATATGGATACAATCCTTGTTTTGTCCATTCTTCAACATATATTCTTTTTATTTCCAGACTCTCTTTTGCTAAATCCATCACTTCATCTAACATTGAGTAAAATTTATTTTTATTACCATTTGACAAATACATTAATCTCGGCATATTAATAGTAACTACTCCTATAGAACCTGTTAATGGATTAGAACCAAATAACCCGCCTCTCCTTTTTATTTCTGTATTTTCATTCTCTTTTTTGTCTTCATTAACAAAACCAAATGAAAGCTGTTGCATGTGCTCTAATACCTGTCTGTTATCTAATTTTAACCTGCAACACATTGAACGAGCATCTTCAGGATTCATATCGGAATTTACATAATTTGCAAAATATGGTGTTCCGTATTTCATTGTCATAGTCATAATCATTGTTGCCACTTCGCTGTCCCAGTTAAAATCTTTTGTAATATTATATGTAGGAATTGGAAATGAAAATGGTCTTCCATCATAATCACCTTCAAGCATTACTTCTATAAACGCTTTATTTAAAATATCCATTTCTTTTTGAAATTCACTATATGTTTCTTCTTTTTCTTTACCGCCAATAATAACATGTTTATCTTTATGTGTTGAAGGTACAGTTAAATCCATAGTAATATTACTAAATGGTGATTGAAACCCTACTCTTGTTGGAACATTCATATTAAATTTGAATTCCTGCATTGATTGTTTAACTTGTTTATAATTTAAGTTATCATATCTTATAAACGGAGCTAAAAGTGTATCAAAATTTGAAAATGCTACAGCACCAGCTGCCTCTCCTTGCATTGTATATAAGAAGTTAACTATTTGTCCTAACGCTGTCCTAAAATGCCTTGCGGGTCCAGATGCGACTTTCCCAGAAACACCGTTAAATCCTTTTCTTAATAATTCTTCTAAATCCCATCCAACACAATATGCAGATAAAGCACCAAGATCATGTATATGCATAAATCCATTATTATGATATTCACTTATCTTCTTATTGTGTTTATCATAAACCTCATTTAACCAAAATTGTTTTGTAATCTCCTGATGAATATGATTGTTTAAACCCTGTAAAGAGTACTGCATGTTTGAATTTTCTCTAACTTTCCAATCGCTGTTATTAATATAATTATAAATCAAATTCACAAAACCCCACCTCCAAAAAACAAATTTAACACGATATATTGTATCATATAATATAAATAAATACAATATGTATGTATATGTGACAAATTAAGTAGAGAAATTCCAAAATCAATATTAGAAAAACTTAGATGAAAATGTTAAGATTTTGTATAAATTTAATTTGCTTTACGAATCATTTTATGATATAATTTAAATAATAAAAATTCAAACAGGAGGGGATCATATGAAAATTCTTTTTAAAAGTGCTAATATTTATCCAATTACATCAAAACCATTTAAGGGGGATTTATTAATTGAAGATGGGAAAATAAAAGAGCTTGGTGAAAATATAAAAACACAGGCAGATAAAATAATAGATATTGAAGGGAAGTATATATTTCCAGGATTTGTAGATGCCCATTCTCACATTGGTGTATTTGAAGAAGGCGTTGGTATGAGCTATCAAGATGGTAATGAAATGACAGATCCAAATACTGCACAAGTTAGAGTAATAGATGCTTTTTATCCTGAAGATGCTGCGATAAAAAGAGCATTAGAAGGTGGAGTTACTACAGTAATGGTTGTTCCTGGCAGTGCTAACCCAATAGGAGGACAGGGAGCAATTTTAAAATTTAAATCAAAAATAGTAGACGAAATGGTGATAAAAGAACCAGCAGGTTTAAAAATGGCAATGGGTGAAAATCCAAAAAGAGTATATGGTTCCCAAAGCAAGTTGCCAGCAACGAGATTAGGGAGTGTAGCAGTAATAAGAGAATACTTCTTAAAAGTAAAAAATTATATGAAAAAGAAAGAAAAAGAAGATTTTAACGAATTTGATTTAAAAATGGAGATTGGCGAAAAAGTGTTAAAAAGAGAAATTCCAGCTAGAATTCACGCGCACAGAGCAGATGATATATTAACAGCCATAAGATTATCTGAAGAATTTGGATTTGACCTTGTAGTAGAACATGCAACTGAAGCGTATAAAGTAGTGGATTACATAAAAGAAAAAAACATTCCTCTTGTATTGGGACCATTATTTGGTTTCAGAACAAAGTTAGAATTAAAGGATATGTCTTTTGAAGCGTTAAGAATAATAAATGAAAAGGGAATCCTTGCAGGATTAATGTGTGATCATCCCGTATTGCATTTAGAACACGCAAATGTTCAGGCTGCATTAGGAATGAGATACGGAGCAAAAGAAGAAGACTTATTAAAAATGCTTACAATAAATCCGGCAAAAATATTGAGAATTGACAATAGAGTAGGATCATTAGAACCAGGAAAAGACGCAGATATTGTAATCTGGAATTATCACCCGTTTGACATAAAAGCAAAAGCAGAAAGCGTTTATATAGAAGGGAAAAAAGTGTTATAAAACTTTTAAAAATAGCCTGGAAAAATTCCAGGCTATTTTATTTATTATTTTTCCACACTACAATTTTATCAAAAAATCAAAAAAAAACATGCTTTATTCTTTATTAGCAGATAAAAATTCTGGATTTTGATAAGCAGGATTTGGATACTTATAAAATCCTTCTCCGGTTTTAATTCCCTTTTTACCTTTATCTATATAATTTTTCTTACAGTATTCTGCCATTTTCAGTGACTCTTCATCATTATTAATTTTACCATTTCTTAAAGCGATATTATATACAGTGTCCATACCAACCATATCAATAATACCAAAAGGTCCTATTTTTGCTCCAGTACTAATCATCCATGTTTTATCAATGCTATATGGATCTGATATACCTCTAAAAAGAAGGGTTCTTGCCGCTTTTAATAAAGGAACTAATAAAGAATTTAAAACATAACCAGGTTGTTCTTTATAAATTGGTATAGGTATCATTCCAATATCTGAGGCAAATTTTAAAACTATATCAAAATATTTTTTATCTGTTTTTTCATGCATCATCACTTCACCAATATTTGCTTCCCATACAGGATTTGCAAAATGCAATGCTAAAAACTTTTCTGGTCTTCCTGTATATTCAGCAAACATACTTGGAAGCATTGTAGAGGAATTTGTCGTAAAAATTGTTTTATCTGGAGCAATTTTTGATAATTCCGAATAAAAAGACTTCTTTATTTCCTCCACCTCAGGTATAGATTCACTCACTAAATCAGCATTTCTAACAGCTTCTTCTAAATTTGTAGTATAAGTTAATCTTGAAAAAGTTTCTTCTATTTGCTTTTTAGTCGCCATACCTTTTTCTTCAAAAAGTCTTGCAAAATTATTATGAAAGTCTTTTCCAGCCTTTATACCTTTTTCAAAAGCATCATATACTACAACATTAAAACCACTAAAAGCAACTTGCCATGCAATTTGTGATCCTAATACTCCAGCTCCTGCGATCATAACATTTTTAATTTCCACATAACTCACCCCTTAAATATTATTATAAGAAAACATAACTATATACCTATTAATAATATTATACCTATCTCTTTATATTGTCAACAGTTATTGAACTTATTTTATTTTTTGTAATATTTACTTATATATAATTAATTACTTTTTAATGAAATAATAATAAAACATAATAATCATTAAAAATATTCACATAATAATATTAAAAAATTATTTTAAATTTAATATATTATCAAAAATTCTTTGTGAATACTGTTTTCCAGAATTTGACAGTCATTTTTCTATCAAAGTCAGAAATATCTGCTCATTTTGAAAAACAGAAGATTTATATATAAAATAAAAACTCCAGGGATCCCTGGAGTTTTTATTTTATAGGAATTTTAAACGTATCTATTATAAAATCGATTTTTTCCAGATCTCTATCATTATTTTTATTTTTAATTTTTGCAACACCTTTAACGGTAAAAAATATTTCATTATTTTTTATTTCTGCTAAAATATAATGTAAACTGCCATAATTCAAATTTACTGTTGTTGGTACTTTTGTTTTATTTGTATAAATTTCAAGAGGTGCACCTCCACCGCCGGTTATAACATATATAATATTATTTTTTTTATGTCTTTCATAGGAGTGTACATGTCCATTAAATATGGCTTTAACTCCATATTTTTCAAATAAGGGTCTCCATAATTCTTCAAGGTGAATTTCCATACCATAATTATATCCTTTACAGTTATTCCAGAATGGATGATGATAAAACACTAATACAGTTTTATTTTTTGCGTCTTCTAAAGTCTTGATAAGCCAATTAAATTGTTTTTCCTCCAATTGTTTAGTGCCAATGGCATTTGAATCAAGAAAAATTAATCTTAATCTTTTATAATCGAAATAATACCATCTTTTATTATAATCGCCACTTCCATTTGGCAAATAAAAGGCCTGATAGTAATAGGAATTATTTCTTTCATGATTACCTAAAAGAGGATAATAAATAGACTTTTTTGAAAGTTCTTTTATTTCTTTAAAGAATGAATTCCAATCAGGTAAATAGTCACCTTTTTCTACTAAATCACCAGTATTTATAACAAATTCAGGATTATCCTGGGCAATTTTTTTAGCAACATAAGTATGCCATTCATGATATGTTCTTGTATCACCGTATATTGCAAATTTCAAATTTTCGTCTTTAATAGATTTAGTTTTAAAAGATCCACTATAATTTAAATCTGAATAAATATAATAATTTTTAATGTTTATGCTATAGAAATATTTTTTTCCAGCATCCAAATCTTTTATCTCTACATGATTAATATTTGCGGGAAATATCGTTACTATAGTTTTTATTAATTTTCGGTTCTCATTATATAGTTCTATTTTTGCTGTTGAAGGTATATTTGTTTTCCAGTTTAAAATAACAGAATTTTGTGTGTGATTGGTTAAATATGGTGGCCATACAAAATTATATGAGATAAATTCTGGTATTATTTTTATAATTCTGGCCTTTTTCGTTTTTAACATTAATTTTTGATTTAAAAAACCTTCCTTTTCAAATGAAAGATAACCTTCAAAATCCAGATTAGAAAATGAAAAATCTCCGTTTTTATCAGTATACTTTAAAGAAACAGGATTATTGTTTTTATCATAAGCTAATATTGGAATAAATTCTTTAGAATTAATTTTTCCGATAATTTTTCCATATATAGTATTATAATTACTGTATAAAATACTTCTAACTTCCTCTATATCCTTTGTAATGTACATTTTTCTTGAAACGTTTATTTCTTTTTCTCTTTCCAAATAAAATGGTTTATATATAATCCCTCCGAAATTTTTTGAAAATAAGGTTCTTAATGAAATTAATTTCTCATCTGAAAGAAAAGAATAAGATATTAAATTTTCTTGAATCATTAAAAGTTTTCTCTCTTTTTCCTTAGTCTTTATTATTATGGGAAAAAGTTCATTAAACGAAACAATATCCTTAATTAAGATTTTTGCCTTATTTTTAGAATTATTTATTATTTTATTTGTTATTTCAATATAATTTTTATCTTTTTTTAAAGAGTAAATTGTTGAAATTTTTAAACCGTTAAATTCTCTGTTGTTAATAGTAAATTCTATATATTCTCTTCTCTTTTTTATGTTAAATGATTCAAAACTAAGCATTTTATTTTGAATAAAAATCTTGTAATTATCAATTAAATTTCTTTTTAAATCATTAGTATAAGCTTCTATAATTTTTCCGCGATAAATGTCTTTTCTTTTTTCTGAACCTACAATGAAACTTATTTTTTCATTTTTAATCAGATAATCACCAACCTTAGCCTTTGAGAAATTTGGAAGGATTGTGTTATTTGAAATTTTTTCGATAGATACTGCAGAAAAAACGCTAATCATTATAAAAAACATAAAGAAAAAAAATAAAAATCTTTTCATAATATAACCTCCATTTTAAAAAATGTTTATATTATCAGCAGCAGATTTTGCTGAAGAAAAAGCCCATTGGATATTATAACCACCACTATCCCCATCGACATCAAGAACTTCCCCAATAAAATAAAGATTTTTTATAAGTTTTGATTCCATTGTTTTTGAATTTATTTCTTTTGTATCAACACCACCAGCAGTCACCATCGCAACATCAAAACCGCCCAGTTTTTCAATAAAAAATTCATGATTGTATAAGTAATTTATTATTTTATTTCGTTCATTTTTATTTATAGAATTGCATTTTTTACTTTTATCAAACTTCAAAGTTTTAAACATAATTGCTACAAATCTTTTTGTCAAATTATATTTTTTCTTTAAAATATCATAGAGACTTTTATTTTTGTTATTATTCAAAACATTTAAAAAGTCGATTCTAAAAAGATCTTCGTTTTTAAAGTCTGCAAAAGATATTTTTATTTTTTCTCCATTTTTTAAATATCTCGAAGAATTTAAAATGACAGGCCCTGAAAAACCTTTATGTGTAAACAATAGTGTCCCTTTAAAAAGTTTCTTATTAATCTTAAGCCTGACTTCCATGGAACTTCCAGATAAATCAGAAAATAAATAGTCCTTTATTATTACAGGTGTTAATGCGGGTTTTGGAGTTATTATATTGTGTCCAAATCGTTTTGCAAAATTAAAACCGTCTCCTGTGGTACCTAGTGCTGGATAAGATTTTCCACCAGTTGAAATAACAAGAATTTTAGATAAAAAAATTCCTTTATTTGTTTTAATATAAAATTTATCTTCGCTTCTTTCGATATTTATTACTTTCAAATTTGTTTTTACTTCAATTTTACCTCTATCTTTTATTTTTTTCAAAATCCAGTTTAAAACCGTTTGAGAATTCATTGTTTTTGGAAAAACTTTACCTTCATCAGTAATTATATATTCAAAATCGATCTCTTTAAGTAAATCTTCATTTGAATAATTGTATAGAGTTTTTTTTACAAAATTTTTTTTATCTCCATAATGAGATATCAAATCATTAACAGGATTGATATTGGTAAAATTACATTTTCCTCCGCCGGATACCAATAATTTTTTTGCAACTTTTTCATTTTTTTCTAAAATAAGAACATTTTTATCATTTATATTTGCTGCACAAAATAATCCTGCCGGTCCTCCACCAATAATTATCACGTCATGCACTTTCATTCCTCCAATTAAAAATGGACAGCCAACGACTGCCCAATATAATTATCTATAATAATTATTCATCATCAAAAATATCATCTATTATATTTTTATAAAATTCTATAATAGTATTATACCCGGATAAAAAAATATCAATTGAAATTTTTTTATTTTTAAGATTATTAAATGTGGAATTATTATATTTAATACTTGAAATTAATACATCTTGTCTGGTTATTGTAATATCATCTCTGTATAAATAATAGTTAATGTTATATCTGTTGTAAAAATGGGTCAAAAGATTATTCATATCTATAATTTTAATTTTAGAATCTTTTGCGATTTTTGAAACGTAATCAGACAGTTCAACTAACCTTTGAGTAAAACGTAATAAATTATCTCTATATTTAATAGCATTTTTCGGATCTAAACTTTCCATCTTTTTCTCTATTTTATAAGCTATAACAACTGTATACAATGGATCTGACCATAAAAAAGGATTTTTTTGATAAGGATAATATAATACACCTTCAGATAAAACAATTTTATTGGAATCATTTTTAAAGGATATTTCATTATTTAAAAGTATAATTAAATCCATATTACTATATATACTTTCATCAAAAGTTGCGTTTTTAAAATCTTCAGATGAATTGAATAGGTTTATTATATTAGCTTCTGGAGAAATTTCTCTAACAATAAGTTCTAAAGGTTTTATAGAAGTAAGTATGTTTAATGCAAAAAGACAACTGTTGATAATTAAAATAATAAGTATAGTAAAGAAAATGTTTAGATTTTTCATATTTCCCCTCCAATGATTAGTCAAAAAGTATTATAACACAAAATATAAAAAAAAGAAAAACCGAAAAATAAATATTCTATTTTATAAAATATAAAAGTAAAATATAAAATAATATATATAATATATGAGAAAATATAAAATAACACTTGACAAAATATAAAAAATATTTTATAATATCTTATATGAGGAGGTGATTTGTATGGTGGGAGCCATTATCTTATTATTTTATGGAGTAGTATTGATTTTTCTGGGAACGAAATATTTTTGGGCATTCTTTTTTATTGGTTTAGGTACATATATATTTTATACTTATTATTCTGCTTTTAAACGAAAAAAAATACAGAAAAAAATTTTAGAAAAATCAATTATTAAATTAATAAAAGAAAATAACCCTGAAACAGCAGCACATATAATTGCAGAAAAAATAAAATATCCTATAGGAACAAAATTTGTAATTAATGTAAATTCTGTTGATACAAACGTTAAATTGGTTTTTCCGTTAGGAATCTTAATTTCCATGAAACCAATATTATATACTCTAAAACCATTTTTAAAAGAAGCTTTAAAATCGAATTTTTCAAAAAAAGGAATAAAAATAGATTTTGATTTTAATATTATCATAAACATGATTATTGAAACGATTGATTATCTTTCTGAATTTTATGGTGAATTTATAGATGTAGAAACAGATGAAGGAAAAACAAAGATAAAAATATACGTTGCCTAAAAAAGTAAAATATATTATTTTTAAAATCAAGTGATAATTACAATGGTTTGTTAAAGAGGTGATAATATGTATAAAGCACTTACAATTTGCCCAATTTGTGGAGAAAAAATGCATATAGAAGTTTTACGATGTTCAAAATGCAACTCTAAATTAGAAGGTATTTTTGAAATGAATGAATTTGCATCTTTGAGTAGCGAAAATGTTGAATTTTTAAGGCTTTATTTGTTAAATAGAGGAAACTTATCAAAAGTTTCGGAAGTATTAAAAATATCTTATCCAACTACTTTAAACAAATTTAATAAGCTCTTATCTGACTTGGGATATGTTTCAACTGAAGAAATAAATACAGATATAAAGCAGGATGATACAAATCTTGAAAAAAAGAAGATCATCGATGATTTAGAAAAAGGATTAATAAGTCCAAAAGAGGCAATTGAAAAATTAAAATTATTAAAGGGGGTTAAATAATGAAAGAAGAATTGATAAGAATTTTAAACATGGTTAAAAACGGAACTGTAGAAATTGAAGAAGCAGCAGAACTAATAGAAACATTTTATGACACCAAAAACACAAAAAGCAATTCAACTCAAAAAAGAAAATTAGTGATTAAAGTTAACTCTTCAAACGGAGATAAGGTCAATGTCAAAATTCCGTTGGGATTAATAAAAATGGCAAAAGCAATGATACCATTAAGTCTTGCTCAGCAAGGGACCAATATGAGTAAAGAACAAATCGACCAGATTATGGAAGCATTGGAGAATATTAACTTTGATGAATTTGAAGGTGAAAATATAATTGATGTTAATTCTGAAGACGGAGATATTGTTAAAATTTATATTGAATAATAATTAAATTTCAAAAAATCTCTTGACTAATTTAAATTTTAATGGTATAATAATCCTGGTTTTGCCGAGATGGCGGAATTGGCAGACGCGGTGGACTCAAAATCCACTGAGGGTGAAACCTCGTGTGGGTTCAAGTCCCACTCTCGGCACCATTATACCGGCTTTAAAAAGGCCGGTTTTTTTGTTATAATCATATAGGAATAAAACAAAATCTGGAGGTGAATTTATGGCAAAAATCGCTTTTACTTATGAAATTCCTGAAATAGCAGAAAAAAAATTAATTAACGCAGGATTTGAAGTATGGATTAACAGAAAAAACGAAACGTTATCTCATGAAGAAATTGTTAATCTGGCAAAAGAATATGATGCTTTAATAACTTTATTAAGCGATAAAATAGATGAAGAAGTAATTCGCACTGGAAAAAATGGTAATTTAAAAATTATTTCCAATTATGCTGTTGGATATAATAATATTGATGTTGAATCTGCTAAAAAAGCTGGAATTTATGTAACAAACACACCAGGTGTTTTAAGTGATGCTACTGCTGATTTAGCCTGGGCATTATTATTTGCCGTTGCAAGAAAAATTGTTGAAAGTGATAAGTTTGTTAGAAATGGGGAATTTGTGGGTTGGAGACCTAAATTATTTTTGGGTTATGATATTAAAGGAAAAACCCTTGGTATAATTGGGATGGGGAGAATTGGAAAAGAAATGGCAAAAAGGGCTAAAGGGTTTGAAATGAAAGTGTTATACTATAAAAGAAACAGACTTTCTGAAAATGAAGAAAAAAATTTAGGTGTTGAATATGCTGATCTTAAAACTTTAATAAAAGAATCTGATTATATATCCTTGCATACACCACTTACTGAAGAAACCTATCATTTATTGGATGAAGAAGAATTTAGGCTAATGAAACCAAATACAATTATTATAAATACTGCAAGAGGTCCAGTTATAAATGAAAAAGTTTTAATAAAATACTTAAAAGAAAGAAAAATCGCCGGTGCTGGATTAGATGTATATGAAGAAGAACCACATATTCCACAAGAACTTTTAGATTTGGATAATGTTGTATTAACGCCTCATACTGGTAGTGCAACATTCGAAACACGAAATAAAATGGCTGAAATGGTTGCGGAAAATGTTATAGCTGCATTAAAAGGAGATGTTCCACCGAACAATGTATATTGATTTAATAAATATATATAATAAACTATCAGAAATATATATTATACCAGATGGTTGGTGGCCAGGAGAGAATAAATTTGAAATTATGATTGGAGCGCTATTAACACAAAATACAAACTGGAATAATGTAGAAAAATCATTAAAAAATATTAAATCACAAAATTTATTATCACCAGAAAAACTATATTACTTAAATATTGAAAAATTAGAAGAATTAATAAAGCCATCTGGCTTTTACAAAGTTAAGGCAAAATATCTAAAAAACCTATTAGAATGGTTCAAAATTTATAATTTTTCATTTGAATTGTTGAGTAAAAAAAATGTGAAAATATTAAGAAAAGAGCTTCTTTCTATTAAAGGTATAGGAAATGAAACTGCTGATTCCATTTTACTATACTCTTTAGACAAATTGAGTTTCGTGATTGATGCATATACTATAAGAATGTTTTCGAGATTTGGTATTGAAATAAAGAAAAATTATATTGTATACAAAAATTTTTTTGAGAAAAATTTACCTGAAGATTTGATAATATACAAAAATTTTCACGGTTTAATAGTTGAACATTCTAAAAATATATGCAAAAAAAAGCCCTTGTGTGATATGTGTGTCTTTAGATTAAAATGTAAAAAAATTCATAACAATAAAAATAATATTGATTTTATGTAAAAAAATATATTATAATAATGTTATATAGATTGTCTAAAAAGTCTAAAATGAAATGAAGGCTCGAAGATTGCCCTTAAAATTATGAATGGAAGCCGTCAAAATTACATGGATGTAATTTTGAGCGAAACAATACACGATGTATTGTTTGAGCGACGGCTGAGAATGAGTAATTTTAAGGATAAGCAATCAAGCTGCCTGAGTGAATTTGACTTTTTAGACATCATAATGTTATACAAAAATTTAAAAGTTTGTCTAAAAAATAATGTTAGGGGGAATTTTTATGAAAAAAAGTAGTCTTTATGTGAAATTAGGTATACCAATAGTTCTGTTTGTTTTATTATCTCTTATTACATATATTTCAACCTTTACCATCACTAAAATGCAAAAAGATGATGGACTTGTTGTAAATCTTGCAGGAAGACAGAGAATGTTAACTCAAAGGATGTCGAAAGAAGCTTTAACCTATTATATATATAAAGATCAAAAAACAAAAGATAGTTTATTAAATACAATAAAGGTCTTTGATACTACTTTAAACGCATTAAAAGATGGTGGAAAAGCTCCTTTTGATCTCGCATGGAAAAAAATGGTGAACGTTCCGCCTGCACAACCTGAGGCTAAGGCTCAGCTTGAAAAAATAAAATCATTATGGGATGAATTTTATGCGCATATGGATAAATTTCTAAAAAATGATGATGAAAATTCTTTAAAATATATATTAGAGAATAATATTCCTTTACTTGTTGAGATGAACAATGGAGTAACTTTATTCCAAAAAGAATCGGAAAAAAAGGTTTCTTTGATGAAAAAAATTCAATTAACTTTATTTATTATTAATCTTTTAATAGGTATTTATGCATTTTATATTTTAAAAAAATCTCTTACTCCTTTAAAAGACCTTGAAAAAATCGCAGAAGGTGATTTAACAGTTTCGGCAAATATCACATCAAACGATGAAATTGGCATTATAGCAAAAAAAATGTACCATCTTGTTGGAGAAAAATTAAGGCCAACATTTGATTTTATAAAGCGAAGTATGGAAGGTATTAAAATTTCTTCAGATAATGTTTCGGGTAGTGCTCAGGAAGCAAACGCAATTATAGAAGAATTCAAAGCTGGTTTTGATATGATGGCGGAAGAATCTAAAATAATGGAGAGAGAAACTGATAGAACAGCCGATTCTATTAAAGAGATATCTCGTTCAACTGATGAAGTCGCAAATGCTGCAATTGATCTTGCAAATGTTGCAGGTGTTTTAGAACAGGTAACTAATGAAGGTAAAAATGTAATGTTTTCTTTAGAAGAAGCTATAACAAATGCTTCTAAAGAAACATTAAAAACCATTGAAGAAATAAAAGAACTTGAAAATTATGCAGGGAAAATTACAGAAGTTATAGATCAGGTTTCAAATATCGCAGAACAAACAAATCTATTAGCATTAAACGCTGCAATCGAAGCAGCAAGGGCCGGTGAAGCTGGAAAAGGTTTTGCTGTTGTTGCAGATGAAATACGAAAATTAGCTGAAGAAACAAGAAAAGCCACTGATGAAATTTCCAATATTTTAGGATCTATAAAAACAAATGTTGAAAAATCAACGAAACAAATTTTTTCAGTAAAAGATACTGTCGAAAAAGTTACAAAAAATTCTTCAGTATTAAATGACGAACTAAACAAAATTTTAGGTCAAACATCCATTCTTTCGGAAAGGGCTCAAACATTAGCTGCTTCAGCAGAAGAACAAAATGCAGCATCTCAAACAATTGCGGAAGCTTTCTCCAATGTAAATGAATCGCTTAATAGATATTTTGAAAACGTTCAAAACATGAAAGAATCCAGCAATGAAATACAAGCAATGTCTGATAATTTAGCTGAAATAGCTTCTGATTTGCAAACAAGTGTTGATTTATTAAATAATGCTCTATCTGAATTTAAATTCTAAAATTATATAAAAACTTATATAAAAAATCCCCTTTGTAATACAAAGGGGATTTTTTTAGTTTTATGAGTTGTCTAAAAAGTCTCAAATGAAATGAAGACTCGAAGATTGCCCTTACACGCTACTGCGGGTATTGATTTAAATATTTTTGATTTTATAAAAAACTTTTGAGCTACCGCTCACCTACGGTGGGTTATTGGATTAAAAAATTGGATTTTAATAAAAAAACCTTTGAGCTATTGCTCTCTTACAGCAGGTAATTGGAAAAAATAATTTTTATTATATAATTATAAATCCTTTTTCCTTAGATTTTTTATACCTAAAAAATCTAAGCGTAAATGGAAGCCGTCAAAATTACATGGAAGTAATTTTGAGCGAAACAATACACGATGTATTGTTTGAGCGACGGTTGAGAATGAATAATTTTAAGGATAAGTAATCGAGCTGTCTGAGTGAATTTGACTTTTTAGACAATCTTAAAAATTATTCAAATAAAATCAGAAACATTATATTCATATAATAATGATATAATTATAACATCTTATTTAAAAAAGGGGTGGAAGCGTGAAGAATTTAATATTTATATCAATATCTATTATTATTTTTAGCATTGTATCATTTGGTTTTGAAGTATCTGGATCATATTTTATGGAATTATCTGGATATGAAAGAACTTTTTATGGATTGAAAGTCACATTTGCAGATAAAAGTATAATTGGTTTAGAATTAGGTGTGTTTTCTCCTACAGATATAATTGAAACTGGAGAAATAACATATTTACAACCAACAACATTTATATTATTGCAAATTCCATTAAAGTATTTAAAAATTTACGGTGGAATAAGTCCTATTATTCAGTTTTATGACAACAAATTTTCGCTATATTCTTATACGATGTATTTGACAAAAGCCGGTATTGCATTATATTTAGGTCCATTAGTAATTTCAGGTGGAGTGAATACTGTATTTGATTTATCTTTTCAACAAACTTTTGGTATTTATGGCGTTTTTGCAAATTTAGGTTTTAGATTCTAAGGGGGGAGAACATGAAAAAAATTTTTTATACAATTATCCTTTTATTATTTTCGATATTTTTAATTTCATCGTGTCAAAAAATAGACCCTTTACTGGGAAATAGTAATATTGGCGGAGTTGCGGAATTAAGTAATAGCGAAAATCATGAGAATATAAAAGTTTCTATAGATGGATTAGAAAGTTCTGGTGAGGGATTTAGCCCTATTAATACTATATCTGAAATCGGAAAAAGTATTACTAATTCTAATGGTAATTTTAAAATAGAAAATATACCTGCAGGAAATTATATCATTAAAGCAGAACATGAAGGATATTTTCCAACTAAACAATTCATTGAAGTAAAAGAAGAATCTGAGATTACTCTTGATTCATCTTTAATTCTTTATCCATTAGGAGATTATGGTATGCTTGAAGGTAATGTGAAATTTATTGATAAGAGTATTCATAGTGGGATTTTATTAGAAATTAGAACTCCAGAAGGAGAACCATTACCAGGAATGTTTACTTTTTCTAATGAAGAAGGTGACTATTATTTCGATTTTATTCCTATTGGTAATTATGTTATATATGCTCGTGATCCATCTGAGAATTCTAATTATTCGTCAGATGCTGCTCCTATAATTATTGAAAATACAAAAACTACTAATGCTCCGGATTTAATATTAAGGAAAGCTGCTGAACATGTTGTTATTTTTAGAGATTTAGCACCTTGGAGTTCTCCAGATGCAATTCCGAATATTTTAATTGATATAGGGTTTACAGAAGGTTTGGGTATAAATCAATATGAAATCAAAAATTCTAATGATATAAATAATATTGATTCATTTGATCCAACTTGGGCAATTATCATCGAAGGAGATCAGTCAACAAGTTTTTATGATATATATAAAGCAAATTCCGAAAAATTCGACTCTTTTGTCAATAATGGTGGAACATTGTTCTGGATTGCTTGTGATAATGGCTGGAATGGAGGAGATTTTACCGGAACACTTCCAGGAGGTGTGACTTGGAGAGATTATTATGATAATTATAATGAAATTGTAAATAAAACACATCCTTTATTATATGAATTTCCAAATGAACGTTATTTATATGGAAATTATGCAAGTCACGGAGGATTTGATAATTTAGAAGATAGTGATATAGAAAATCCTGTAGTATTTATTAAAGAATCAACATCATATGAACAATATTCAACATATATTGAATATAGATATGGAAATGGTAGAGTTATAGCTTCAACCACTCCACTTGAATTTTATGTGGAAAATCCTAAAAATGATAGTGAATGGTTTGTTTTATTACTTAGAAGATCTATAGAATATGTATTTAATATGAATTTAAGTCCATCAAATATTGTTGAATAATATATTTTCCAAACCTCAGTCTAAAGACTGAGGTTTTCTTTTTTATATGATATATGTTATAATTATTTTGAATATTTTATTGGAGGCGATAATGTGAAAATAACAGGTATTGTTGACAATTTTAAAATTCATCCTTTATTAAAACGTGATTGGGGACTTTCAATATTTATTGAAAATAACGATAAAACACTGCTTTTTGATACAGGAAACGATTACAGAATTTTAGAACATAATATTAAACATTTAGGGTTAGAAAATAAATTTAAAAAAATAAACTATTTATTTTTAAGCCATTATCATAATGACCATACAGGAGGTTTGGAATATATATTATCAAATTCTATAATTGACAAGGTTTTTATTCCTGCTAAATTTCCAGACAATCTGATAAAAAAAATAAAAGAAAAATCCGAAATTGTAATTTGTAATACTATCACAAAAATAGATGAAAATATTTATTCTACAGGGACATTCGACGCAGATATTCCAGAACATTCTATTGTGTTAAAAACAAAAAAAGGGATAATAGTAATTGCAGGGTGTGCTCATCCAAAAATAGAAAATATTTTAACCTTTTCAAAAGAACATTTTGATGAAAAACTTCATGCTGTTATAGGTGGATTTCATTTTTATAAATTGTATGAAGAAAAATTATTTATTCGCCTGGATAGGATTAAAAAGACTGGTGTGGAATTTTTATTACCTTCACATTGTACAGGAATTGAAGCTATTAATGTTATGAATGTTGAATTTAAAGGTAGGATCATTAAATTTGGTGCAGGTACAACATTAGAAATTTAATGCGAGGTGGAAAGATGAAGATAAATATGTCAAAAAGCGGATTAGAACTTTCTAGAATTGTTCAAGGGATGATGCGTTTAAATGAATGGGGGTTTTCAAAAAAAGAATTAGAAAACTTTATTTTGAAAGCTATTGATTTTGGAGTGACAACATTTGATCATGCTGATATATATGGCAATTACACATGTGAAAAGATTTTTGGAGAAGCGCTAAAATCAAATTCTTCATTAAGGAATAAAATACAAATCATTACTAAATGCGGTATAATGGTAAAAAATGAAAAGTATCAAAGAAGAGTTAAACATTATAATACCAGTAAAATACATATAATAGAATCTGTTGAAAATTCATTGAAAAATTTAAATACTGATCATATTGATTTGTTACTAATTCATAGACCAGATCCTTTTATGAATCCAGAAGAAATATCAGAAGCTTTTGATGAATTATATAATTCTGGGAAAGTTTTATATTTTGGTGTTTCTAATTTTACTATTCAACAATTCAAAACATTGCAATCATGGGTTAATGTCCCGCTAATTACAAATCAAATAGAAATTTCACCTTATAATATTGAACATTTTGAAAATGATAATATATATTTCTTAATGGAAAAAAGAATTAATCCAATGGCATGGTCACCTTTAGCTGGAGGGAATTTATTTAAAATTAATTCTGAAAAAGCCAGTAAAATATTTTATGCACTAAAAGAAATTGGAAAAGATTTTAGTATTGATTCATTAGACACAATTGCCTATGCATGGTTATTAAGCCATCCAGCTGGAATAATACCAATTTCAGGTAGTGGAAAAATTGAACGATTAGAAAATGCTGTTAAATCACTTGAATTAAAACTTTCACCGGAACAATGGTATATTATTTATGAAGCAGCATTAGGGCATAGGGTACCATAAGGAGGTAATAACTTGAATATTATTGATGAAAATGTAATTGAAAGAAAACAGGAATTATGTAATTTAATAGATGATTTAAAATTAATATTGAAACCAATGAAAAAGGATAAAATATTAGAAGAAATAAAAAATAGAATTAGTGAACCTTATACATTTATGATTGTTGGGGAAGTAAACTCAGGAAAAAGCAGCTTTGTTAATGCATTGCTTAAAAGTAAAGAATTGGCAAAAGTTTCTCCCCAAACATGTACAGACAAAATAAATATTATAGAATATTCTGACAAACCATATGAAAAAGAGTTACCAGATAAATACACTAAATATATTGGAAGGTCTTTTGAAATATTAAAAAATATTAGAATTGTAGACACTCCAGGAACAAATAGTATGGTTACTGAACATGAAAAAATTACCGAATCCTTTATACCAAATGCTGACCTTATTATATTTGTTTTTCCTGCGAATAACATTGAAGCAGGTAGTGCCTGGAATTTTTTTGAAAAAATTGTAAAAAAATATAATAAAAATATCATAATAGTTCTCACAATGAAAGATATTGCAAAAGATGAACAAATCAGAATTAATTATGAAAATGCTAAAATACGTGCCAAAGATAAAGGAAAAGAAGTTCCGGTATTTATAACTTCTTCAGATTTGGAATTTGAAGGTATTAGTGATTCTGGATTTGAAGAAATAAGGAATTTTATATTAAATACAGTGACAGGTAGTAAAAGAGAATTCGGAAAATTAGAATCTTTAGCCAATCAAATAAGATCATTGATAAATTCTATAAAAGAAGACATATATGATAGAAAAAATAATTTATTAAATCAGGAAAATATATTAAACACAATAGAAAAAAATATAGAAATATCAAAAAAGAATTCTTTGAATGAGGTTGAATTATGGATAAAAATAATATTGGAAAATTATAGAAATACGGCAAAAAAAATAAAAAGGAAATTAGAAGAAGAAATAACACTCTGGAATCTATTAAAAAGAGCATTTTCAAAAACTCAAAATCTAAAAATTCTGGAAGATGAAATAAAAGATATATTTATTAATAACCTTTTAGAATCTACCAAACAAATCTCTGCAGAAAGATCTTCAAAATTTATCGAAAATATTAAAAATATGTTGAATAGAAATTTAGAAGAATTAAAAAATATAGAAAAAAATATAGACTTAAAAGATATGTTTTATGATTTTGGAGAACAAAGAAAAAAATTAATAGAAAATACTATAGAAAAAATCGATTCATATATAAAAGAAGAAAAATTCTTAGAACTAATAAAAGAAGAAAAATTAAAATCAATTAATACTACAGTATTTAGCGGAACTGGATTGTCTGTATTAGGTATTATAATAATGATGTCAACACAGATTTCTATATTTGATATAAGTGGTGGAATTATAACAGGTATAGGAGTTATGACAGGAACGTTTTTTGCTGCTTTTAAAAAGAAAAAAATACTAAGAAAGATTGGAAAAAAGTTTGATGAAGGTGAAGAAATAATTAAAAACAATTTAGAATCGAATTTATATGGAATAGTCGATTTAATTTACAATGATATTGATATTCTATTTTCAGATTTTAAATCTAATATATTAAAGGAAAAGGAAACAATTGAAGAATTAGAAAAAACACTAAATAGATATATAAGAAAAATTGATAATTATATTAATTCTTTGGAGGGGTAAAACATGATATTTACTTTAACTATGAATCCATCATTAGACAGATATATTTATATTGATGAATTAGTACCTGATGATACAATTCGGGCTAAAAAATTAGTAGATTATCCTGCTGGTAAAGGAATTGATGTATCGAGAGTAATAAAAGAATTAGGGGGAGTTTCTGTAGCTATTTCTTTGTTAGGAGGACATAACGGTAGAAGAATTGAAGAAATGCTGGATGAAGAAGGTGTTATATATTCTTCAATAAGGATAGACCATGAAACGAGAATGAATATAATATTAGAAGAAAAGACACAATATAGAATGAGTATGCCTGGTGAAAAAGTTAAAAAAGAAAAGTTACAGAAAGTTTTTGATATTTTGCATTCATTGGTAAGAAATGGAGATACTATTATAATATCTGGAAGTTTACCAAAAGGAGTAGATCCGGATTATTATACAGGATTGATTTTTTCATTAAAACAATGGGATGCAACTGTATTTTTTGATTCTGATGGAGAAAATTTAAAAGCAGGGCTGGAAGCTGAACCATATTGTATTAAACCAAACACTCATGAATTATCAAGATTATTAGAAGAAGAAATAGATGAAAGAGACAAAAATATAATTGCAAAATATGCAAAAAAAACACTGGAAAAATATAATTTAACAGAAATATTGGTTTCAATGGGAAAATATGGAAGTGTCTATGCCAATTGGGACAAAGCATATTATGCATATCCAGTAGATTTAGAAGTTAAAAGTGCTGTTGGTGCAGGAGATTCATTTCTTGCAGGATATATACTAAAATATGAAGAGGATACATTAGAAGCATTTAAATTAGCAAATGCTGCAGGAAATGCAGCTGTTCTAACTCCTGGTACAGAATTATGCAAAAAGAAAGATGTTCTTTCATTACTACCAAAAATAAAAATAGAAAAATTATAATTGGAGGTAAAATTATGAAATATTTCAAATATAATATTGGAGATCCTATTGATTTTGAAATTATTGAAACAAATGGGAATATTATTAAAAATGAGGATTTAAAAGGAAAATGGATAGTATTATATTTTTATCCAAAAGATAATACGCCCGGATGTACTACTGAAGCAAAAGATTTTTCTAGTTTAATTGATGAATTTAAAAAATTAAATGCTGAAGTTATTGGCATAAGTCCAGATGATGTTGAAAAACATAAAAAATTTATTTCAAAGCATGATTTAAAAATTAAATTGGGATCAGATGAAAATAAGGAATTATTAGAAAGAGTTGGAGTATGGCAAAAGAAAAAAATGTTTGGAAAAGAGTATTATGGTGTTGTAAGAACAACAGTTTTAATAGATCCTGAAGGTAAAATTGCTTATGTATGGGAAAAAGTAAAAGTAAAAGGTCATGTGGAAGAAGTTTTAAACAAAATAAAAGAACTACAAAATTAAATGGAGGTTTTTTAATGTCTGATATTTGCAATGTATTTGGAAAATGCGGAGGTTGTGCTTATTTAAATATTGAATATGAAAAACAATTATCAAAAAAAACAGAAGATATTCTCAAAATTTTAAAAGATAGTAATATTGAAATAAAAAATTACGAAGGAGTCTTATCTTCTCCATTAATTTATCATTATAGGAATAAAATGGAATATTCTTTTGGAAACGAATTTAAAGATGGACCTTTAACAATAGGATTAAGAGGAAAAGGAAAATTTTATGATGTATATTCTGCAAAAACTTGTAAAATAGCTCCTGAAGATTTTGGAAAAATAATTGAGTTTTCTGAAAAGTTTTTTAAAGATTTACCGTTTAGGAATTATAGAAAACATAAGGGTTATTTAAGACATCTTGTTATGAGAAAAGGATTTAAAACCAATGAAATTTTATTAAATATCTCAACATCTTCAGAACTCTTCCATTCATATGTTGAAAATTGGGCTAAAGAAATTTTAAATTTAGAATTAGAAGGAAATATTGTTAGTATTTATCATACAATCACTGATGCTAAATCCACTGTTGTTAAAGCAGATAAATTAATAAAATTATATGGAAAAGATTATTTTGAAGAAGAGATTTTGGGAATAAAATTTAAGGTTGGGCCCTTTTCTTTTTTACAAACAAACACATTGGGTTCTGAAGTTTTATACAACAAAGTTTTAGAATATCTTGATAGCAATGCTAAAACAGGATTGGATTTATATTGTGGTGCCGGAACAATAACATTATTAATGGCAAAAAAATTGGAAAAGGTGGTTGGTGTTGAAATAATCAAAGAAGCTGTAAATGCAGCTAAAGAAAATGCAAAAGACAATAATGTAAAAAATGTTGAATTTTATTTGGGAGACGCAAAAGATATAGTTAAACAAATAGATGATAAATTAGATACAATTGTCGTAGATCCTCCAAGAGCGGGATTACATAAAAATGTTATTAATTTTATTATGGAAAATAAATTTGATAACGTAATATACGTTTCATGCAATCCTTCGAATTTTGCAAGAGATATGATTTATTTAAAAGAACTTTATGAAATAGAAAAATTTGTTTTTGTTGATATGTTTCCACACACAAAGCACCTTGAATCAGTAGCATTGATTAAAAGGAAAACTACAGAGAATTAAATGTATATAATTATCTAGTATCCTGATATCAATTTAATTTGTACGATGTAATTAAAATTTGGAGGTAGAAAATGTTTCCGTTACGAGATATTAATCCTAGTAGTAAGAAACCTATAGTTACTATAAGTATAATAATTATCAATATAATTATTTTTTTATTTGAGTTGATATTACCTTTTAATATTAGAGAAGCTTTTATCCATTATTATGGTTTTATACCAAAGGAACTAACAAATGCCATAGTTTATAGATCCATTAGCTATATAGGATTAAACATAATATCTATTTTCACAAGTATGTTTTTACACGGTAGTTTTATGCATATTATCGGTAATATGTGGTCATTATGGCTATTTGGAGATAATGTGGAAGATAAATTGGGGCATTTTAAATTTTTATTAGTATATATTATCAGTGGTTATATCGCATCATTTACTCATTATATTTTTAATATAAATTCTCCTGTAGTAACTATAGGTGCATCTGGAGCAATAGCGGGTGTTATTGGTATATACTTTGTTTTATTTCCCTTTGCAAAGATTCAAACTTTATTTTTATTATTATGGTTTCCGTTTTTTGTAAACATTCCAGCATTTATTTTCATTGGTTTATGGTTTTTAACCCAAGTATTTAATGGATTATTATCTTTAGTAGGTCCATATTATGGCTCAGGCGTAGCTTGGTGGGCGCATATAGGCGGGTTTATATATGGTATTTATTTAGCAAAAAAATATAAGAGAGAATCATATTATTATTAAAAATAATAAAAAAATATTATTGCAAACAACTACTTTATTTAGGCTAGGCATATTTGCTTAGCCTAAATTTTATGATATAATAGTTCTATATGCTAACAAATTTTTGAGGAGTGATGGTGTGGATATAACTTTAATAAACAAAATAATATTATTTCCTTTAATTTTTTTAGCAGGGTTTGTTGATTCTATTGCAGGTGGTGGAGGGTTAATTTCTTTACCAGCATACTTGTTTATCGGACTTCCTAGCCATAATGCATTAGCTACTAATAAATTATCATCATCAATTGGAACAACAATTAGTACATTAAGGTATGCAAATGGAAAAGCTATAATTTTTGAAGTGGGGATTTTTTCTGTTATTTTTTCTTTTCTAGGTTCTTTTTTAGGAGCTAAACTTGCGCTTGTTATTCCTGATAATACTTTAAAAATAGTTTTAACAGTTCTAATTCCTGTTGCTGCTACTTTTATATTAATAAAAAAACCGATCAAAAAAGATAATAAAATTAAAAATTTAACACATACAAAAACAATATTTTTATCAAGTTTTATTGGTTTTATTATTGGTATGTATGATGGTTTTTTTGGACCAGGAACAGGAACATTTTTGATTATTTTATATGTAACGTTATTATCTTTTGACCATGTAAAAGCTTCAGGAACAGCTAAAATTGTTAATTTAGCTTCAAATATTAGTGCGTTAATTACTTTTATAATTGGAGGAAAGGTTATATTTTCTATTGGATTACCTGCAGCTCTTTTTGGAATAGCTGGTAATTGGATTGGCTCTGGTTTAGCATTAAAAAAAGGAAGTAAAATTATAAAACCAATTATGTTAGTTGTATTGCTAATTCTATTAATAAAAATTTTGTATGATATTATTTAGGAGGAATTGTTATTCCATATCTTTCGGTTTATTTGAAAAAAATTAGAGAAAATACAATAAGGGTTATTGAAAAATGTAAAGAAAAAAACATTAAGGTTGCAGCGGTAACCAAGGTTTTTGCCGGTGATTTTAAAATAATTGAAAATATAATAAATTGTGGAATTGATATTTTAGCAGATTCTAGACTATTAAATTTAAAAAGATTTAATACTTTCTCTGTAGAAAAAATGTTAATAAGAATTCCGATGAAAAGTGAAATTGAGAATGTTGTGAAATATACAGATATTTCATTAGTTTCGGAATTAGAGACTATAAAAGAAATCAATGAATATGCAAATAATTATAATAAAGTATATGATATCATATTGATGATAGATATTGGTGATTTAAGAGAAGGTGTTTATTTTGAAAATTATGATGAATTATATTTTTATGTAAAAGAAATATTGAAAATGAAAAATATTAATCTTAGAGGATTAGGTACAAATTTTTCTTGCTTTGGTGGTGTAATACCCACTGAAGATAAATTTAATACCCTGATAAATATAAAATATAAATTAGAAAAGGATTTCAATATTGAAATTAAAGAAATATCAGGAGGGAGTTCTGGAACATTATCTTTATTTGAAAAAATAAATATTCCAAAAGAGATCAATCAATTGAGATGTGGTGCATCTATAGCCCTTGGAATAGGGCTTAATGATACACCTTTTGATTATCTTCATCAGGATACATGTGAATTTGTAACTGAATTTGTTGAAATAAAAAATAAAACATTTAAAGGTGTAACTAAGAAAATAGGTATATGTGTTATTAATATACCAGAATTAAAAAAGGAATATTTAGTTCCTTTAGATAAAAAAATAAAAATAATAGATATTAACGATGATTACATAGTCCTTGATATTACAAATTCAGAAAACAGATTAAATTTAAATGATTCAGTTAAATTTAATTTATCATATGGGGGTCTGCTTTTTATGATGAATTCACCATACATTAAAAAACATTATATTGAATAAATTATATATATTTAGCTTCTAAAGTTATATATGTCATTGCCAATAACCCTTCAAAGACAACATTATAATCGTTATGAATTAACTTCACCTTTCTTCCATCAATTCGTTCAACTAATGGCATTGATTCTACCATATCTGTTCTTAAAGTATCAGCAAATTCTACAATCATATCAATAGGACTTTCGAAATTTAAAATTGAAAAATCTTCTAATTACCCCCAAAAATATTTTATCACACTTTTTATTATATTATTTTTTAATTGACAAAATTCTATTTTTTATATATAATTAGAGTAATTAGCTTAACGAATTTTTAGGAGGGGGAATTTATGTTATATATATTAGTTTATTTAGCAGGATTATTTAGTGGATTTATTAATGTTATAGCTGGTGGTGGATCATTAATCACATTGCCTGTTTTAAATCTATTAGGATTACCTATTGATATTGCAAATGGAACAAATAGAATAGGTATAATTTTTCAAAACATAACAGCTACAACAAAGTTTAGAAAAAGCGATGTTTTAGATCTAAAAAGAGCAATATTTTTGTCTATTCCTGCAACTCTGGGAGCACTGGTAGGTGCGAATATTGTTGTTAACATAGATAGAGCTTTATTAAAAAGTATTGTAGGATTTATTTTAATTATTATGAGTGTATTTTTAGTATGGAAACCAGATATTTGGACCAAAGAAAGAAAAGTTAAGAAAAATAATATTTTAAGTTTTGTCGTTTTCTTTTTAATAGGTATATATGGAGGTTTTATTCAAGCTGGTGTAGGTTTTTTCCTAATGTCTGCCCTGGTGTTATTAGAAGGATATGATCTTGTAAAAACTAATGCCATTAAAGTTTTCCTTGTACTTATATATACTTTATTTGCCTTTATAGTATTTGCATTAAATAATCAGGTGAATTATTTAGCTGGTTTTGTATTGGCTTTAGGAAGTATTTCAGGAGGTTATTTAGGAAGTTCTTTTTCAATAAAAAAGGGTTCAAAATGGATTCAACGAATTTTATTTGTAATATTGATTATAATAGGAATATATTATATTTTTAATGCATTAAATAAATAGGGGGAGTTATATGAATTTTGATTATCTAGAATATCCTTATTCTTCAAAAAGAACATGTGTATTTGCAAAAAATGGTGTTGTTGCAACAAGTGAGCCGTTAGCTGCACAAGCAGGAATAGACATATTAAGAAAAGGCGGAAACGCTATAGATGCTGCTATAGCTACAGCAGCTGCTCTAACTGTAGTAGAACCAACCTCTAATGGTATAGGTTCAGATAATTTTGCTATAATTTGGTATAATGGTAAATTATATGGAATGAATTCAAGTGGTTACTCTCCTAAAAATCTATCAATAAAAGAATTACATAAAAGAGGCATTAATGAAATAAAACCTCATAGTTGGGAAGCCGTTACTGTACCCGGAACTCCATCAGGTTGGAATTTGATTTGGAAAAACTTTGGTAAATTGGATTTTAAAAAACTTTTTGAACCTGCAATTAAATATGCTAATGAAGGTTATCCTGTTTCAGCTATTGTATCATATTATTGGAAAAGAGCTAATAAAATTTATAAACAAAAATTAAAAGGAGAGATTTTTAAATATTGGTTTGAAACCTTTGGTGAAAAAGCTCCAAATCCAGGCGAAATAATAAGGTTACCTTATCATGCTGAAACACTAAAAAAAATATCTGAATCTAACGCAAAAGAATTTTATAATGGTAATTTAACAGAAAAAATTATTCAATTTTCGAAAAAATATAATGGATATTTTGATTATTCTGACTTTGAAAATTTTAAAAGTGAATTAATTGAGCCAGTAAGTATAAATTATATGGGATATGATATCTGGGAACTTCCTCCAAATGTTCAGGGGATTATTACCTTAATGGCTTTAAATATTTTAAAAAATACCACATATAACAATGAATATGAGCTATTTCATAATTCTATTGAAGCGTTGAAACTAGCATTTATTGATGGGAAAGAATATATTACAGATATTTCAAAAATGGAAGTTAAGATTGAAGAAATGCTCTCAGAAAATTATGCTAAAACAAGATCAAAATTAATTTCAAATTATGCACTTGAACCAACACCTGGCAAAATTCCTTCTTCAAATACTGTATATTTAGCCACAGCTGATAAGTGGGGAAATATGGTTTCATTTATTCAAAGTAATTATATGGGGTTTGGATCAGGAATAGTGGTTCCCAAAACAGGAATTGCTCTTCAAAATAGAGGTCATAGTTTTTCGCTCAATAAAAATCATGTCAATTATTTAGAACCATTAAAAAAGCCTTATCATACAATTATCCCAGGATTTATTACCAAAAATAATAATCCAATAGGACCTTTTGGTGTTATGGGTGGATATATGCAACCTCAAGGTCATTTGCAGGTTATTTTAAATATGATAGATAAAAACTTAAATCCACAAGCTGCTTTAGATGCTCCGAGGTGGCAATGGTTAGAGAAAAAAACTATTTTAATAGAAAAAGATTTTCCTTCTCATATTGCTGAAAAATTAGAAAGAATGGGTCATGAAATAAAGGTTTCTCTTAGTTCAGGACCTTTTGGACGGGGACAAATAATAATCAAAGAAAAAGATTTCTATGTTGCTGGTACAGAAAAAAGAGCTGATGGATATATAGCAGTATATTAAATTAAAAAAGGATTGGCAGTTTGCCAATCCTTTTTTAATTTAATCATTGATCTAATTGTATATTTAAATATACGATAATTTCTTATATTTAATGTTTATGATATAATATTTTTAATAGAAATATCTGTTGTATATATATCAAATATGGAGATGATTTAATGATAAAAAATAAAAATGAATTAATTCAGGGTATCATTGTAGCTGTTAATAGAGGAGATTTGGATTTTGATAAACAAATTGAAGAACTTAAAATTTTATGTAAAAACATTGGCATAAATATAGTAACAGAGGTTATACAAAAAAGAAAGAATATAGATAAAAAAACTTATATAGGAAAAGGAAAAATAAATGAATTGACAGAAATAATCTCTGCATTTAAAGCTGAAATTTTAATATTTAATGATTCAATATCACTTTCCCAAAGAAAAAATATTCAGGAACGCATAATTGATGTTGAGATATTAGATAGAAATGAAGTGATTCTGGAAATCTTCAAAAGAAACGCCAAAACAGCTGAAAGTAAATTACAAGTTGAATTAGCTACTTTGAAATATGAATTACCAAAAATAATAGGATTAGGAAAAGAAATGTCAAGAATTGGCGGCGGTGCTAGCGGGACAGGAACTGGAACCAGAGGTTCTGGTGAAACATTTTTGGAATACAAAAGAAGGAATATAAGAGATAGAATAAATTATTTAAAAAAACAATTAAAAGAACTAGAAAATGTTAGAAAAATCAAAAACAAAAAAAGAAATGAATCATATATTCCACAAATATCTATATTAGGTTATACAAGTGCTGGTAAATCAACATTGTTAAAAGCGTTATCAGAAGATAAAGATATTTTTACATCGGAAAAATTGTTTTCTACTCTTTCAACTTTATCTAGAAAGGTTCAATTCCCCTCTGGATTACCTGCTATTTTTTCTGATACTGTTGGATTTATCAGAAAATTACCTGTTGAATTAATAGAATCGTTTAAATCAACATTGGATGAAATAAATTATTCTGATGCAATTATAGAATTGATTGATATTAGTGAAAATAATTTTGAAAATAAACTAAAAATAGTAGATAATATTATAAATGATATACTAAAAGAAAATATTCCAAAAATAATAGTATTTAATAAAATAGATCTTTTAAATTTTGAAAAAATTAAACACATAAAAATATTATATCCAGATGCTATTTTTGTTAGTTCAAAATCCAAAGAAAGTGTTTATGAATTTTTGTTAAAACTGGAAAATAAATTAATATCATTCGGAGTTATACAATCAACCAAAATATTTGTTGACTTCAACAAAATATGGAAGATTGAAAAATTAAAAAAAGATATCGGTATAAAACAACAAAAAGAGATGAAAAATGGTTTTGAAATAGAAATATTAGCAAAAGGTAGTTTTTTAAATAAAATAATAAAAAACAATCTTTTAATTAGATAAAAAGCATAAAATCAACTTGAAATTTTTAAATCATTTATACCCCTTAACTTTTTCTTAAAAAAATGGTATAATATTAGTGTAAAAAAATTCAGGGAGGGATATATGTGGCTAAATATATTGCTGATAGAGTTGATTTAGATTTGATATTATTAAAACCGGTAGAAGATTTAAGAGTTGAGAAAATAACTTTAGAAGAATTAAAACACGGTATTAGAAATGGTTTTGAAAGTCATATTAGATGTGAAGAACAAGCGAAAAAAATAAGTGAAATTCTGGGTATTGATATTAAAGTAAATGAAAATCCTTATAAATTAAATAAAGAAGACACTTTATATGTTATAAGCGGAGATAATTTTTATAGATTAAAATATATATATTAAAAAAGTTTCGGGAGCTCCCGAAACTTTTTTAATTATTTATTATTTTCTTCCACCTCTATACCCTTTACCCATGTGAGAAGAATTACCTGAATTATATTGAGTACTTGAATTTTCCATACTTGAATTATTCATATCTGACTTATTTAATATTTTATTTAGCTCTTCAGAAGATATATATTGTGCTGAATATGTTGAATTATATCTTTCTAATGTACCGACAAACGCTCTCATATGATTTTCTGATCCTTGTTTTAAATTATTATATACAAGAGTTATATCCTGATTGTCTGTTTCATTTAGCAATTTTTCTAAATCATAAATATCTAAATCTTCAATAGTTGCTCCAACTTTTAATGCCTCAATTGCAGATTTTTTCCCTTCTTCTACCAAATCATAATATAATTTTTGTAATTCTGCATTTTTGAAAACTCCAACTGTATAGTCTGTGATAGGATCTTCTATTTCATATTTATCCAGAATTGTCTTTACAGCATTCATATGAGTTTGTTCCGCTTGAGCTATATTATAAAATGTTTGTAACCCCCATGTGTCGTATAAGGTTAAATATACATCCCTTGCCAGTTTTTCTTCTTCTCTCATTTGTAATAATCCGTTTATTTCATTCGATGTTAATGATTCAACGGGTAAGCTCTCAACTGCTACTGATGGATTATTGAAAAATCCTCCAGCAAACGATACAGCAATCAACAATAACGCCATTAAACCTATTAAAATACTTTTTTTCATAAAAATCGCCTCCTGATTTAATTTATTTTTTTTATTCTTTCGACACTTATATAATATACTTCATTACTTAGAATAACCTTAATCTTTTCTTAGAAAAAACTTAGAAATAAAAAAACTCTATATTTTTCTTAAAGAAAAATATAGAGTTTAATTTGAATATGTTTAATATTTTCTAGAACAGAAACTGATTTAATCTAATCTTTGATTTCAGCTATATAATTTCCAAATAAAACCAATGTAGCTCCAATAATCGTATATATATTTGGATAATTTTTTAACATAATCGAATCAGCAATAACTGTAACTATAGGTATAAAAAATATTCCATTTGTTGTAGTTTTTGCACCTGCTAATCTTATAGCTTTATTCCACCATATATATCCAAGCGCTGTACAAAAAACACCTAAATAAATAAAGGCAATTAATATTTTTGGCTGTATCCACAACTGAAAATTTGGACATGTCCCAGCATTTTTTAATTCAAAAAAAGCAAATGGTAAAAAGAATATCATTCCATAAAAATTCAAATCTTTTGTTATTATTAAATTATCATGATGATGTAGCTTTTCTATAAAAATAGTATAAAAAATCCAGCTAAAAGACGCTCCAAACATTAATAAATCACCTAAAGGGTTTAACTTTAACACAAATCGTCCATTTAAAACAATTATTGAAACTCCTGAAAAAGCCAAAAAAGTTCCTAAATAACGTATTTTATGAGAAAAAGATTTTCTTAAAATATCTGAAAATAATAAATACATTACGGGAGTTGCTGATATTATTAAAGAACCATTAGATGGTGTTGTAAATTGTAACGCTGTATTTTCGAATAAGAAATATGCTGTTACCCCAAAGAAACCAGCAAGCATCATATAAAAAAATTCTTTTTTTTCATATTTTATATCTTTTCTTATAAAAATAATAAGAATTAAACTCGATAAAAAAAACCTTAGAAACGCAGCTGTAATTGGTGGAACAGAATGAACTATAATTTTTGTAGCTACAAAAGAAATGCCCCAAAATATTATGGTAATCCACATGTAAATTATACCTATAGTTTTATTTTTCAAATTACCACCACCATTAAGACTAATATATAAACATTGAGTCTCCAAATGAAAAAAATCTATATTTTTCTTCAACCGCTGTTTTATAAGCTTTCATAATAAAATCATATCCTCCAAATGATGAAACAAGCATTAAAAGCGTCGATTTCGGTAAATGAAAATTCGTTATCAACGCATCTATTAACTTAAATTCATATGGTGGATAAATAAAAATATCTGTAGTTCCCATATACGCTTTTTGTTCAGGTAATAACGCAATTGTTTCAAGAGTTCTGACAACAGTTGTTCCTACACTTATAATTCTTCCATTATTTTTTTTATACTCTTTAATTTTTTTTACGGTATTTTCAGGAACTTCATAATATTCTTCATGCATTTCATGTTCTTCAATTCTTTCAACTTTTACTGGTCTGAAAGTTCCAAGCCCTACATGTAATGTAACTTCTGCAAACTCTATTCCCTTATTTTTAATCTTTTCCAATAACTCTTTTGTAAAATGAAGCCCTGCAGTTGGTGCGGCAACTGCACCTTGTATTTTAGCATATTCCGTTTGATATCTGTCTTTTGGAACATCCTGATTTTTTATATATGGCGGTAATGGCATATTTCCAATTTTTTCAATTTCTTCCCATACATCTTTATCTGAAATAAAATTAATTATCCTTGAACCATCAGAATTATGTTCAATGATTTTTGCATATAAATCGTCAGAAAACCTTATTTCTGCACCCTTTTTTAGCTTTGACCCAGGTCTTACTAGAGCTTTCCAAGTATTGTCTTCATGTGTTTTTTCCAATAGCAAAACTTCTACTTTTGCACCTGTTGTTTTCTGACCATATAATCTTGCCGGAATAACTTTTGTATTATTTATAACCATTAAATCACCTGGTTTTAAGTAATCAATAATATCTCTAAAAATTTTATGTTCGATATTTTGTTTTTTTCTGTTTAAAACCATTAATCTGGATGAATCTCTGGGGTTAGCTGGTTTTTGTGCAATATATTCTTCGGGTAAATAATAATCAAAATCATTTACTTCATACAACGGCTTTTTCATTTTAACCTCCATTTTTTAAGCATTCGCTCTAATTGTTAAGATTTCTCCATCTTTTACTATTTCTTCTTTACCGGCTAATCTCCATAATCCAGCCTTTTTAACCTCATCTTCACTGCCTAAATTAATTAAATCTTCATAATGCATAACTTCCGCTTTAACAAATCCTTTTTCTAAATCAGTATGGATTTTCCCTGCAGCTTTTTTCATAGTAGTTCCTTGGTTTATAGTCCATGCTCTTACTTCATCTTCCCCAACAGTAAAGAAAGTTATTAAGCCTAAATGATCATAAACTGTTTTTGATAGTCTATCGATTCCGGGTCTTTCAATTCCAAGTTCTTTCATAAATTCTTCTCTTTCATCATCATCAAGTTCTACTAAATCGGCTTCAGTCTTACCACAAATCTCAATATATGCAAAATTTTCATCTTTACATGCGTTTACCAATTCTTCTTTTTCTGGATATTCTTCTTCCATTAATTGGTCTTCATCAACATTTACCACAACTATTATTGGTTTTAATGTAAATAAAGCTAAAGAACTTATTAGTTTTTTATCTTCATCACTTAATTCAATTTTAGAAGCAAATTTTCCATCTTCTAATATCGGTTTTATTTCTTCTAAAATTTTCACCTGTCTTTCTTCCTCTTTTGTTGGTTTCTTTTTTCTGTTTTGTTCAATGAGTCTTGATAATCTGTTTTCAACAACTTCTAAATCTCTAATAATCATTTCAGTTTTTAAAGTATCAAGCTGATCTACAGGGCTTTCTGCACCTTCTGGAAATGGTACTGAATCATTTTTAAATGCCCTAACAACAAGAATTATTGCATCAACAGTTTGAATCATCTGTAAAATCCTATTCTTTTCTTTTCTATCGGCTGCAGGATTATAACTTGGAATATCAATAAAATTTAATGTAGCATATACAGTTTTTTTAGGATTATACATTTCAGCTAACTTTTCAATTCTTTCATCTCTAACATTTGCCACTCTTTCTTCCGCATCTTTCTTATAACTACCATCATATGGCTTATTAGTCAATAACGAAAAAATTGTAGTCTTTCCTGTTAAAGGTAAACCTAAAATTCCTATCTTCATCATAATTCCTCCTTTAATTTTTCGAATATATCTATATATCTTTTTCCAACTGGTATTATATCAATATCTCTATATTCCATATTATCACTGTTATAAAACAAATGTATTTGAAGATATTCCTCAGGCAAATAATATTCAAGCCGTTCTGGCCATTCAATTAAATATATTCCATCATTATCTTCAAACAATCCAACATATGGGATTTCTTCAGGATCTGATAGTCTGTATAAATCAGCATGATAAATTCTAACAGAATTATCATAAACCCTGACTAGAGCAAATGTTGGAGAAGTAACAGTTAAATTTTCATCCTTTAACAAATTTTTTATAAATCCTTTTGTAAAAGTAGTTTTTCCTGTTCCTAAATCACCATATAATAATATTTTCATTCCTGGAAATGAATGTTTTGATATTATTTTGGCAATTTCTAATAACTTATGTTCGTTGATTTTATCCAGCCTTTTGATCTTAATACTGCCTCCCTCCAGATATAATAGTCCTTTTCTAATTTTTCATTGTCTTTTGGCATTATCTTTATACCTGAAAATTGCAAATTTTTTATTTCATTAATAGAAAGATTTTTTGAACCAATAGCGGCCATAAAAGCTGCACCTAAAGCTGTGATTTCTTGAAATTCAGGAACAAAAATTTCTGCGTTTAATAAGTCGCTTTGTATTTCCATTAAAAGTTTATTTTTTGTAGCACCTCCATCAACATTCATTTTTCTTATCTTTGTCCAAACTGCTTCTTGCATGGAATCTATAACTTCTCTTACACTAAAGGCAACAGATTCTAAAGCAGCTCTAATAATATTTTCTTTTTTTGTTGCCCTTGTTAATCCTATAATCAAACCCCTTGCATCTGAATCCCAATAAGGTGTTCCAAGTCCGCTTAAAGCTGGAACAATGTAAACTCCTCCATTTTCAATATTCCTCGAATATTTTTCTAAATCTGTATACTCTTTAATCATTTCTATATCTTTTAACCATTTAAAAAACGCACCAACGGTAAAAATACTACCTTCAAGTGAATATATAATTTCATCGTCTATTTTCCATCCAATTGAGGTTATTAATCCGGGATGGGGTTTTGGTGGCATGGCTCCAGAATTCATCAAAACAAAAGCACCTGTACCATAAGTACACTTTGCATCTCCTATTTCAAATGCTCTTTGACCAAATAACGCAGATTGTTGATCACCAATCATTCCATAAATCTTTGGTCCAAATTTTGTTTCAAAACCTTTATCAATGGCAGTACCAACAACTTCAGGTAAAATATCTTTTGAAAGTCCAAATGTCTTTAAAATTTCATCATCCCAATCAAGAGCATGTATGTTCAATAATTGTGTTCTTGATGCATTTGAAAGATCAGTAACATGTTTTCCAGATAATTTAAATGTCAACCAGGATTCAATAGTTCCAACCTTTAAATTTCCGTTTTTATAGGCTTCTTTTACTGCTGGTACATTTTCTATCATCCATACGATTTTAGAACCTGAGAAATAAGGGTCTTTTACCAATCCGGTTTTTCTTTTTACCTCCCTCCAGAATTCGGCTGGATATCTATTAATTAATTCATCAGTTCTTCTACATTGCCATACTATAGCATTTGTTAATGGATTTCCAGTATTTTTATCCCATGCAACAATAGTTTCTCTTTGATTTGTAATTCCTATTCCAATAATATCATTCCAGCTGAGATTATTCCTTTCAACCACTTCAACCATAGTTTCTTCTGTTTTATGATATAATTCTTCCGCATCCTGTTCAACCCATCCTGGTTTTGGATAAATCATATTTATTTCTTTTTGCGATAAATCAATTAAATTAAAACTTTCATCAAATAACAAAGTTCTTGTACTGCTTGTTCCTTCATCGATAGCTAAATAATAATTCATAAAACTCCCCCCTATCAATTAGTACTATTTAATATATTATAGCATAAATAAAATATATCTGTATTATAAAATTTGATAATAAAACTTGACTTTTTGTATCCGATTTGATATAATAAAAATATAATTCAGATAAAAATTATCCTATTTTTGTGATAAATTTCATTAGGGAGGGAGAAATATGATTGATAGAGGAATTGGCGGAACACCAATAATAATGCTCTCGAAAATTGTAAAACCAAACAAAATATTTGTTAAACTTGAAAAAAACAATATAACAGGTAGCGTAAAAGATAGGGCAGCTTATTTTATGATTAGAAAAGCAGAAGTAGATGGAGCATTAAAGAAAAAAATAATAGTTGAACCAACAAGCGGAAATACAGGAATTGCTCTGGCAGCAATTGGAAAAAGTAGAGGATATACTGTAATTTTAACAATGCCTGAAAGTATGAGTGTTGAAAGAAGAAAAATCTTGGAAAAATATGGTGCTGAGTTGATATTAACTCCTGCAGACAAGGGGATGAAAGGTTCGATAGAAAAAGCATTGGAAATAGTGAAAGAAAGAGATGCTTTTATGCCAAATCAATTTGAAAATCCTGCAAATGTATTAGCTCATGAATTGACCACAGGTCCAGAAATATTAAAACAAATGGATTACAATTTAGATATTTTTGTAGCTGGTGTTGGTACTGGCGGAACAATAACTGGAGTTGGAAAGGTTTTAAAAAAATTTTTTAAAGATAAAATAAAAATAGTTGCAGTTGAACCAGAAAATTCAGCTGTTATTTCAGGTAAAGAACCTGGGAAACATAAAATCCAAGGAATTGGAGCAGGATTTATTCCAAAGAATTTAGATGTAACAATTTTAGATGAAGTTATAACCATAAAAGATGAAGAAGCATTTGAAATGCAAGATATTTTAGCTAAGAAAGAAGGTTTATTTGTAGGGATTTCAGCTGCTGCAAACATTTTTGCAGCAATTAAATTAACACAAAAATATCCTGAAAAAAAGATAGTAACAATTGCACCAGATTCTGGAGATAAATATTTGAGTTTGATTTAAAAACTTTCAAACAAACACCGGGTTCTAAAATCCGGTGTTTTTATTTGTATGAAAATTTTCAATATTGTATTTTTTAAGAATTCTTAAATTAATATATTTTCTAAAAAGTTAGATTTAGATTTAGATTTGTTTTATTTTGCTTTTGAAGGATTTTCAAAATTGGTTTTTATAAACCAAATATGTAATTTTATTCCATTTTCTCCTTCTGTTATATATTCAAAATCTTTTATTGTATTTGAATATATTATTAACCATCCTTCTTTTAGCCCTTTTCTTTTTATATATTCTTTTATTTGTCTTTTGGCTATTTCGTATTCATATTTTATTATGTTTGCTTTTATTTCTATTAAATATTCTTTTCTGTTATACATTACCATTAAATCTATTCTTCCTCCGCCTATTTGTGTTTCTGGATATACTTTTCCTCCAAGTAATTCTATGTATGCACTTAAGAATTGGTCAAGATTATATTGATACACCCCTTCATAATAGTTTCTGCCTTTGAACATTACTGCTCCTCTACTTTTTATGTATTCTGTATATCTTTTTAGCAGTTCATTTAGTTTTAAATTTTTATTCTCATCTATATATTTATTTAAATCTTCTTCAAATTTTAGCATTTTATTTCTTTCTCCATTAGTTTGTGGTTTGAATCTTGCATATAATGCTTTGTAATACAACGGCACTTTTACACAGCATATACCTTCACAATTATCTATTACTCCGTTTATATATAAGAATTTTATGTTTTCATCATATATATTAAATTCTACATTATTTGGTTCAAATAATATTTTCATCATTAATTCTTTTTCTTTTTTCNNTGCTGCGTTGTGCCATATTAATTCTTTTACTTTTTCATCGAATATTTGTTCTGTTTCTGTTTCGTGTTGTGAAAGTAAATCATATACTTGTTCTTTTGTAAAGTATGGCACTTCTAAGTGTTCTGCTATGTTGAATGGACTGGCAT
>NZ_AZAY01000047.1 GCF_001021165.1 Marinitoga sp. 1197 | reverse complement strand
GGAAATGGAACAAGTAATGTTGGGGTTATGATGGCTATCGGTTATGATGGCAGTATAGGTATTCCTTTTTCATTTAAGGCTTTATTAGTAGCAGATGGAGAAGCAGGTGTAGTTATGTTCGACATTTCTTATCCGTTTAACCCAACATTAGCGGATGGAGATGATTCGAGATACAATACGTTAGGAATGGTAAGTGATTTATATGTAGATGCAGCAAATGATAGGATATATGTAGCAGACGGAATAGAAGGATTAAAGGTTGTAAAATATTCTTATTATTTCCTTATGGGGTTATCCTGGAGCCTTGAAGGAAAAGTGAAATTTGACGATGCTATAATTAGTGGGATAGATAGAGTAGGTTCAGAGCATTATGAAATAGCAGCAGGTAATAGAGGATTCATAATGATGAGAATAAAAAAACCATCTAGACTTGCAAATAACGATGCTTTTGATACATATTATAATGATTCTGATAATGATAATAATTATCTTGCGTGTGAATATGATACAGATGGTATAGCTTATTCAGTAAATTCAGTTGGGAATGGCGGGGTAGGTTCTGAATATTATTCAATAGTGGCAGATGGAGAAAATGGTATAGTTGTTCTACAAGATGATAATCATATACCTTGTAATTTAGAACTAACAGCAGATTATAATTGGATAAATTTTGGAAGTATAGTAACAGAATGAATTTAAACAATTAAAGCATAAATTCAAAAGATAATAAAATTTTAGATTAATATAGAGTTAATATAAAGTTGTGGTATTATTAGGCGATATCATTAAATGATATTTTTATATGACAAATGGAGGTGGAAGGTATGAAAAAGTATAGTTATCTAGTTGTGCTTTTAATAGCACTACTAATAATATTAACAAGTTGTTTTAAAGCGGTACCAGTTGGTAAATTAAACACAGAAGATATTAGAGTAGATCTTTCAACGAATTATGATGTGTATTCTCAAGTGAATTCATCAGCAATAGAAATGGAATTTAATGCAAACATACCAAAAGATGCATTCATGTATGACAAAAGCAACTCATTGATATTAGTAAAAAATTATTCAAACAAGACAGTAGTAATATTTTCAAAAGCACAAA
>NZ_AZAY01000046.1 GCF_001021165.1 Marinitoga sp. 1197 | reverse complement strand
AAAAATGAGTTTTTCTTATTTTTTGTCTAATCTTCGGGGGTCAAGCCGGCCTTGTTTCTTTTTCATGTTGTGAAAGTAAATCATATACTTGTTCTTTGGTAAAGTATGGCACTTCTAAATGTTCTGCTATGTTGAATGGACTGGCATTGTCTTCTAATATTCCACTTAGATATCCTACGCTTATTAATATTACACTTCTGAGTTTGTATATTTGTTTTTTGTGATATATACTTCGTATTATATGCAAGAACTCATTCATTATTTTTTCATCTAATTTTTCAAACTCATCTATCATTAATATTATCTCTTTTCCTATTTTTTCATATAATTCCTTTAACATCTCTCTTATTTTATCAAGCTTTTTTGGGATTTTTAGTTTAATTTTTTTATTATATCTATATTCTATATCATCCAGTATATCAATTACAAGTGTTTCAAGAAAATCTTCCTCACTCTTACTCCCATAACTTTCAAAAGAAATAAAAATTGGTAAATATTTGTCTTTTGTTTTTTCAACTATATCATTTAACAATGTTGTTTTTCCGCTTTGTCTTGGTGCTGATACTGTAAAGTATCTCCAATTTTCTATATGATCAAGTGCTTCTTCCATTATATCTGGTCGGTCAATATAATAACATGTCTTTTTATCAACGGGGCCACTTGTGCAGAATCTTCTCATGATTCACCTCCGTATAACATACCTCCGGTAGGGTATTGGATTAAAAACTTTAAATTTGAATTAAAACAAAAAAATTCTGAGCTGTCTCTCTCCTCCGGTGTTATACGCCTACGGCGGGCTATAAGATTAAAAATTGGTTTTTAATTAAAGTAAAAAATCCCTTGAGTTTTCGTTCTCTACCTTCAAAGATGTTCAAATCTATTCTAATGAGTGATAATATTTTTCTTCCAAAAAGTCATATATAGGATTATTTTACCTTAGATGGACTTTTAAAATTGGTTTTTATAAACCAAATGTGTAATTTTATTCCATTTTCTTCTTCTGTTATATATTCAAAATCTTTTATTGTATCTGAATATATTATTAACCATCCTTCAGTTAGCCCTTTTCTTTTTATATATTCTTTTATTTGTTTTTTTGATTTTTCATATTGATCTTCATCTATATTTGCTTTTATTTCTATTAAGTATTCTTTGTTGTTTAAATTTATCAATAAATCTATTCTTCCTCCGCCTATTTGTGTTTCCGGATATACTTTTCCATCTGCTGCTTCTACATACAAACTAAGAAATTGATCAAGATTGTATTGATATACCCCTTCGTAATAGTTCCTGCCTTTGAACATTACTGCTCCTCTTGATTTTATATATTTTATATATCTTTTCATTAATTTGTTTAAATCCAGACTTTCATCTTGGTTTAGATATTTTTTTATACTTTCATCAAATGGTTTCATTTGCGATTTTTCGCCATTTATTTGTGGTTTGAAATGATTGTATAATTTTTTATAATATAACGGTACTTTTACACAACATTTTCCGTCACAGTCATCTATTACCCCATTTAAATATAAAAACTTGATTCTATCATCGCTTATATCAAATTCAATGCTTTCTGGTTCAAATAATATTTTCATCATTAATTCTTTTTCTTTTTTCGCTTTTGATATTATATTTTCCATGTTTTTATCTATGTATTTCCTTATATAATCATATAATGTTTTTTCAAAATGTTTTTCTGTTATTATTTTTT
>NZ_AZAY01000045.1 GCF_001021165.1 Marinitoga sp. 1197 | reverse complement strand
TTTCTTTTATCTTTACTCCTTCTTTTTGTCCTTTTTTTTCTTCATTTTCTACTTTATTTTCTACTTTTACTTCTTCTATTAATTCGAAGTCTTTTTTTTCGTTTTTTCCCGCTTTTATCATTTCTTTTATTTCTTTTACTTCTTTTTTTATTCCTTCTGGTAATTCATTTTCTTTTTCTATTAATTCTTTTATTATTTTATTTATCTTTCCTTTTATTTCCTCTGTGTTTTTTACTTTTGTTTCTACCTTCTTATTTTTTATCTCTTCTGTTGCCAATATTTCTTTTATCTTTACTCCTTCTTTTTGTCCTTTTTTTTCTTCATTTTCCACTTTTATTTCTTTTATTAATTTAAAATCTGTTTTTTCGTTTTTTCCCGCTTTTATCATTTCTTTTATTTCTTTTACTTCTTTTTTTATTCTTTCTGGTAATTCCTTTTCTTTTTCTATTAATTCTTTTATTATTTTATTTATCTTTCCTTTTATTTCCTCTGTGTTTTTTACTTTTGTTTCTGTTTTTTTATTTTTCACTCCCTTTGTTGCCGATATTTCCTTTGTTTCTATTCTTTCTTTTTGTCCTTTTTTTTCTTCATTTTCCACTTTTATTTCTTTTATTAATTCGAAGTCTTTTTTTTCATTCTTTCCCGCTTTTATCATTTCTTTTATTTCTTTTACTTCTTTTTTTATTCTTTCTGGCAATCTATTTTCTCTCTCTATTAATTCTTTTATTATTTTATTTCTTTTTTTGGAATTTTTTGAAAAAACAACACTTTCCAGAAAAACTTTTCTGGAAGTTTTTAATTTACCATTATTGAAATTTTTAACATTATTATTTTTTTTCATAAAGTTCACACTGAAAGATTTAAATTTGAAGTTTTTTTGTATAGGTTTTAAGGTTTTCCCTAATGGAATTTTTTTTATTTTATTAGAAGATTTTTTTGGTAAGTAGATTTTTTTTATACTAATTGAAAGTTTCTTTATAAGTATATTATTCTTTTTTTCTAATGTATTATTTTTATTATTAACTATATATTCATTAATATTAAATTTTTTCGAATTCGTGATTTTTTCTATTTTTTTGTTTTGTTCGACATTAACTTTGTCATTAAAAACTTTTGATATTAATAAATTCATTGTCATTTTTTCCCTCCTATTTACTTTTCACCTCCCCTATTTTGGAAATAACATTTGCAGCTTTTGTTGGATTAATTTGGGCTAAAGCCTGTATTATTTCCGCTGCTGTATCAGAAGGTAATATAAGTAAAGCATTTACGATTAAATCAATACTCACTTCATCCCTTGATAAAGCTACTGCTATATTTGCAGGAGTCGAGGAGGCAAACCATTCTGCAAGTTTATTAATTCTATATTTATAATCTTCAAAAACCTTTTTTTCTTCTTCAAATACTTTTTTTTCATTTTCAAATACTTTTTTTGCTTCTTCCAATTTATTTGAATCATTTTGAATTTGAATTGAAAGTTTTTTCAATTCTTCCAATTGATTTTTTATTTGCTCACTTTTCAAATCCAACTCTTTTAATCTTTCATCAATTAATTTTTCTTGTATAATGTATGCATTTCCTACATCTAAATACTCATATTTCACTTTATCTTTAAGAACAGGAACTTTTTGCAGCATATATGCCACAAAACTTTTCCAATCCTTATCTATACTAAGATTTAATATTTTTAATCTATTAAATTCAAAATTAATGTAAACGAGAGAAATTATTATTAAAGTTATAAATGTTGACCAAAAAAATAAGGAAATCAGTCTTTTTAATCTTCCAGATTTTTTTTCTTTATCTTTAGCCACGTTTTTCACTCCTTTTGATTTTTATTCAATGTATAGTATATCAAATTTTTTCAAAATTTTTAAGTTTTTTCATCAATATATGCTATCTTAATAAATACTATAATCTATTATTGTATAAAAAAAAGGGCATAATTGCCCTTTTATCAGAATACAGGACCAAAACCAAATGTCCATTTAAATTTATTATTTGTATCAAATACCCCTTCAAATCGAATTGGACCAATCATTGGTAATGTTAATTTCACACCTATTCCATATGACCATAAATATTCTTTTGTTAAATCCACATTATTTGCATTTCCCATATCAAAAAATAAATATATATCAACGGGGATGTTCTCTCTATTCAATTGATATTGAATTTCTGTATTATTTAATGCCATAATATTTCCTGTTCTGGTTGAAAAATCATATCCCCTAATAGTATACATTCCACCTAAATAATAATCATATAAATCAAAATCATCTTTCACATAACCTAATTTAAACCTATTTGCAAGAGTGAATTTATAATACGTTTTGAAAATTTTATTTTCCATATATCCACCATAATAATATTCACTGGTATTTAGTGTATTCAATCCACCAAATATCTGAACATTGTTATATAGCCCATTATAAGGTCTATATGGATAATCAAGTCGCGAATATGTATATCCGATTCCGCCACTTATTTGTTTTTTTTGTAAAATAGTATTCGAATTAAATTTTGTTTCAGAATAACTAAAATTCATATTTAGATTATTAAAATCATCTATATTATAATTAGGAGATACAGAAAAAGATATTTTATTTGAAACTGTTGCTTCTCCACTTATATTTTCTTGAGGTATTCCAATATTTTCATCATATATTCCATATTGTAGGTTTGTGTTAAATGAAAACTTAGAACCATATAAATTCTTTATTCCATATCCTCCATTAAAAATATACGTGTTGGATAACGGATTAATATTGGTCGAGATGTTAAATGTCTGTCCAAATCCAAGCGGATTAGCCCACTGAAGTTCTATTTGGCCAAGAAATCCCATATACCATGGTGCATTTTCTGGCATTGTATATGTTACTCCTCCAACAAATTTCCCTGGTTTATTTTTCTCGGTAATGTCTATTTTAAAATCCACTTTATCTCTAATTTGATTATAAGGATATATATTAACTTTTTCAAAAAATCCCGTTCCTGATAATGCATAATATGTATCCTGCATATCCTTTGTTTTTATAACTTTACCTGAAGTTAATTTTATTGCTGGTTTTATCAAATAATCTTTTGTTTTCTTCTCTGGATTAACGTTTATAGTTATTTCTCCAACTTTATATTCTATTATTTTATATGTTAATTTTTTTGATTTATACTCTGCATTTATATTGATAAATGGATATCCTAATGTATTATAATAATTTTTTAAATTTTTTAAGCTATTTAATATCTCGATGTTTGTAATTGTTGAATTTTCAGAAATTTTAGATTGTTTCAATTTATCCAAAATTTCAAATTTTTGAATACTCTCATTTCCATCAATATCTATTTCTTTTATCAAAGATGGTTTTTCAAGTATTTTTCTTAAATTTCCGGATAAAACTATTGTTAAATCTCCACCTGGTGTTTTCTCAATATTTATAGGTTTTATAGATATTTTTGTATCTTTAGAAAAATACGGAAGCTGTTGTAATGACTGAAATATTCTTTGAATATCTTCAATTTTAGGATAAGTTTCTTTTACATCTGATCTGAATAAGAAAAATTTATCTTCCCAATCTTTTCTAAAATTAAATCCAAATACCTTTTTTAATTCTTTTTTATCTATTTGTTTTATTTCTCCATCTAATTCTATATCCCATAAATCATATTCTTTTATGACATAAACCAGAGTATTTTTATCTGATTCCATTTTAGAATTTATTTTTGTTGCCTCTAATGTTATTCCATCTGCATTTAATTTTATATTGCTGAATACTTCTATATACATATAACCATTTTTATTATAATATTTCTTTATTTCTTCTAATCCTTTTTTATATTCATTTATATTTAAAGGTTTGTTTTTTTCTGTATATACCTTTGTCGCTATTTTAGATAAATCCAGCAATTTATCTCCTAATACTTTAAATTTAACGTTTGCAACTTCAGGATTCAATTTAAATATAAATTTTAGCTCTTTTTCATCTTCTAAATAATTGTATGAAATAGATGAAAAATACGGATATTTTTTTTGAATATTATCTATAGCCAGTTTTATATCTATATCACCAACTAATGAATTATCTGTTATATCATATTCTGATAATACCTTTTTTAATTCATTTTCAATAAATGATATTTTTCCATTTGTACTTTCAAAGATAACTTTTTCTACTGTCATTAATGAAAAAATATTGATAAAAAGGCTTAAAACTACAAGCAATAGTAACTTTTTTTTCATTTAACTACCTCCCTAATTTCTTTTTCTAACTCCATTATATATTTTTTTATTACAAATAATTCTCTTGGATTTGTTATATCAAAGTTTTCGTTCAAATATTTTGTTTCTATTTTATATCCGTTTTTTAAGAAAAATCTTGTTATTTTCCATGAAAATCCATTACTTCTATTTAGAAGATTTAATAACATTTCTGTTATATTTCCAATTGGTTGACAATCTATGTGTTTTAAATTAAATCCCGCTATAACTGTAGTTCCTTTATTTTTTTTAGAATATATTTTAAAATATCCTCTTGTTATCTCAGCTGAATATTTCAAAAAAGCCAACCCAAGACCAAATTTTTTCTTTCTTTGTTTTTTAGTTGTATAAAATGGATCAAGTGCTTTTTTTATCTCTTCTTCACTCATTCCTTTTCCATTATCCGCTATACAAAATCTAAATATATCTTTTGTTTCAATTATTACTAAATATCCGTTATCTCCTCCAGATTTAATCGCATTCTCACATATATCCAGTATATGATCACTAATAGTTCTCAATGTTGCCAAATAGGTATCACCTTACTTTCATATATAGCTTTTTTAAAATTATGAAAATTCCTTTTATTTGCAATTATTTTACACGATGGTTTTAGTTGATATGGTATATGCGCATCTGTATTAATAATAAATTTCTGGAACCCAAATTTTTTAGCTTTTTCCATTTCTTCTTCTGATTTTATTTCAACAGCATCCAGATTTATGGTTTCCGGTGGAATACCCAGATTTGTTATTAACCCATTATATCTGAAAATATGTGCCGGAATAAATAACGAGTTATATTTTTTAGATAATTTATATATTTTTTCTATAGATAGATTTGTAGCGCTTCCAAAATATGGAGTTTCAATTATTTTTTTAAATTCACCTTTTTCATCACACAAAATCTGATATCCGAATTTTTCCTGATCATAATCTTTTATTATTAAATGTTTTTCTATAATTTCACCAAATTCTTCTGTATCTTCTATGTTTTCAAAATAAACTAAAATATGTACTTCTTCTTTTGTTGTAACTTCTATTCCAGGTATAACTTTTATATCTGTTCTTTTTAAAGTCTCTGAATATAGTCTTATATGCCTTGCTGTATTATGATCTGTTATTGAAATCCAATTAATTCCATTTAAATACTCCAGAAAAATGTCAGGTGTCATTGTTATATCTGCGCATGGAGAAATTACAGTATGTATATGAAAATTTCCATAAAATTCTGCCATTTTATTCCTCTCTTAATTCATTATATATTATTCCTGCAGTTTTAAATATATCGTATTTGCTTTTTAATAGATTTATTTGATTCTCTTTTGCTTTTTCTATAGTTTCTTCTTCATATTCAAATCCTTCTGGTATTATTATTGTGTTTGCTTCAACAATAGAAGCTACTGCTACAATATTCGGATGTGTTTGATGGGTTAACCATATTGAGCAAGCAGGGGCGTTACGCATTATTTCACTGAGCAAATCCCCTATATATCCATTTTTTATTTCAACATTTTCATTAAATATATATACTTTTTCAACATATTCATTTTTTAATATTTTTGACAATTTCATTTTTTCACCCCGTTGTTTTAATCTTTATAGAATAACATTTCAATTATTACTCCTTTTCCTTTTTCTGAAATTATTGTCATTTTATCTGAAAACCTTTTCATATTAGGCAGTCCCATTCCAGCTCCAAAACCCTGAGATCTGACATCCTCAGAAGCTGTAGAAAATCCTTCTTGCATTGCTAATTCAACATTCTCAATTCCTTTTCCATAATCTTTAATTAATAATCTTATATTATCTTCAAAAATCCAACAATATATTTCACCATATGAGTTGGAATGTATAACTACGTTTGCTTCTGCTTCATAGGTTGATATAGAAATCTTTCTAATTAGTTTTTCATCTATACTTTTATTTTTTAAAAAACTTTTTAATTTTGTTGCTCCTATTCCAATTTTCTGTATATCATTATAGTCTATTTCAAATTTAAACGATATTTTTTTATCATCTAATATTTCATCTGTTAATTTAGAGATATATTCCTGATCTAATATTTTTTCTCTTCTGTTATCATGAATATATATAGTCCCAAGTTTTTTAAACAACCACGATATAATATCGTATTTTGTAACTATACCTATAACTTTTTTTTCATCATTTATTACCGGATATCTTCCAAAATTATACTTTTTAGAGATTTGTATAAAATCTGCCAAAGTATCTTCTTCATTTAATACTTTAACCTCTTCCGTCATCCATTTCATCACCGGATCTTTTAAATTACCTTTCTCCAATACATTAATTATATCTTCTATACTTATAATACCTTCTATTTTCAATCCTTTTTTGACAACTGGCAATCCCGATATTTTTTTTATTTTCATTATATTTTTTACCTGTTTTATAGAAGTTTCTGGAGTAACAACAATAACTGGTGAAGTCATTATTTCTCCAATTTTTGTATCAGAAAACATCTCTAGAATTTTTTCCAGTAGTTTACTTTCTTTATTTTTATTTTTCATTTTCATCAGCCTTATCAGTTTCCATTGCGTCTTTTATTCCAGATTCGTGTAATTTTGCGCATGTATAATACATAGAGTAATCTGTTGTTAAAATAGGAATTTCACATTCTTCAATTATTTTTAAAAATTTTTGAGGAATTACTTTTCCTCTAACGAATAAAACAGCACTTGCTTCAATAACTGAAGCAGTTGTCAACGTCTGAGGTGTTGCTAAACCTGTTATTATTAACATGTTTGTTTTTGAAAAAGCCAAAAAATCACTCATTAAGTCTGATGCACCAGCATGGGTTATTTCAATATTTTCATAATTATCAGGCATGTGTAAAAATCTTGCATTTAACATTTTAGCGATTTTTATCAATCTCATATTAATAAATCTCCTCTATATTCAAATTTTAAAAATGCTTCATATGTCCAAGGCAATTTTTCTTTAAATATTTTAGCCAATACTATTGCATATTGTTGTATCTCCCATTGAGCATGGGAATCTGCTCTAAGATTTAAAAAATTCATTAAACTTCGTGTGTTTACCGTCCAATAAAATTGTGTGTATTGTCCAACAGGCAAAACCATTCTTGCCATTTCACGGGAGACACCCATATTCAATAATTTTTTATAATTTTCATATGCTTTATTATAAAAATCTCCTATTATATTTATTGCTTCATCAAATAATTTAGCATCATTTGTTTTTATTGATCCCTGTTTGTTTTTAGTATCCTGTATTCTTATGTGATCCGGAATATAAAATTCTTCTGAATATTTAGTTGTGTACCTACGTGAAATTTCATTATAACTTCCTATTCTATGTCTCATCCACTGCCTTGCAATGAAAATAGGTGTTTTTACATGAAATGTAAAAACCTGATGCTCAAATGGGCTGTGATGCTTATGCTCCATTAAATAGAAAATTAATTTCTTATCTCTATTATTATCAGATAATTCTTTTCCATATGAAACTCTTGCAGCTCTTACCGCTGCTTTATCATCACCAAGTATATCTATTAATTTTATAAATCCTTTATCCAGAACCTTTTTTTCATTCATTATCCTCACCTTCTTTACTAACTTTTAAAAGAAAATCTTTTTCTTTTCTTTCTTTTCTTTTTTCATAATAAATTAAAATGCTTATTGAAATTATAATAAATAATATTATTGGTAAAACATAGTTTAAAAACACTTCTATTTTTACTTCTGTTCTTAAGTCAGAAAGTGCTTTCTTAGCTTCTTCTGATATATTTTCATCCAATGTCACAGCTTTGTTTAAGGCAATTCTTGCCAATGTTTTATATTTTTCTCGATCAACTTTTAACATTGATAACGCCCATTTTGACATTACCCTTGAACTTTCGGATTTATATTTTAATGCTTTTTGATAATAGTTCATTTTCTGAATATTTGTATCTGCATAATCCCCTAATAATTCATATGTTAAAAATAATATTCCCGCATTTCTTGAATTACTAAGAATTCTTTCAGTTAATATTTCTTTTGCAAAATCTTTATTACCAATTTCAAAAAAATATTTTGCAATTAATAATAATATATTTTCTTTGTTTTCAGGTTCTTTTAAATAAATTCTAGCTATTTTTTCAAAAATTTCTTTATCCTCTTTTTCCTTTTTTAATTGACTTGATATTATCAAAAATGTTTCAACTATTTTTTTATTATCCGGAAACTCCAAAACACCTTTTTTTATAATATTATAAGCTTCTTTTTTATCTCCATATATATTGGACTTATATAAAAAATTAGCTTTATAATAAACGGTAAATGGGGCTTCCCCCATTATATTTTCAATATCTTTAATTTTATTTAATATTATTTTAGCCAACTTGGGATCTCCTGTAATTAACCACTGGCTATATTCAAATTCTAAAAGTAAGCTTTTTATTAGCAATGATTCAGGATATCTTATTTTTAATTCCTCAAACCTTTTTATTGGCTCAATTGTAGTTTGATGATTTATAGAAGACATCGTATCAAAAACTTTTTTTTCCACTATATCTAACTCGTTATTATAAGTAACCCTTAATTCATTAGCAGATTTTAAATATCCGCTATATCCCGTTTCTAAATATTTCTTTAAATATCCAAATATTTTTATATTTATTTTGTTATAATTAATCATTTTATCAGAATCAAAGGTTTTTATATAAAATTTTCCTATATCTTCGCTGAATATCGTTGTAATAGATATCATTATAACAATTATTAATATTCTAAATTTTTTCATAACGTTTTTATTCCCCCTGAACATATGCATAAATTTTTATTTCATCATCTATATTCATTAGTTGAACATTACTTAACCCTTTTTCAGGATTTAACATTCTATTATTAATTCTTATAATAACTCCTGGATATAACATTTTTCTTGCAATAACCACTCCCGAACTTTTTGACTCTTCAATTATTTTTTTTAATTTAACTATTTTTTTTCTATTTTCTTCAACTCTACTTTTTATAGTTGTCGCTCTATCTATTAATTTTTTTAAATATAACACTGATTCATTTTTTATTTTCATCTGCTTTATTTTTTTCAATAAAGAATTGATTTGAGGGGTTATAGCTTTTAATTCTGTAGTATCTCTTTTGGTGATTTCAATTAGAGTTGTATATTCTTCAAATAACTTTGGATCAACTCCAACATCTATTTCTGTAGAAACACCCATTGGACTTCCAAGATAATATGCTTCTACTTTATTTAATGCTTTTATATGCCCTCCTAAAATTCTGCTATTATATCCATCCAATATTACTTCTTCTGCAGAAAGAACTTTACAATTAATCATTGCCTTATCTATTTGAATCTTTTCTTCTGCTTCTAAAATAGCATTTTCTGCAAATTTTGCAATTATATTTTTGGCCTTTATATATCCTTTATTTCCACCTTTTATACCATTAACTTTTATAGTTTTTTTAGAAAATACTTTAGCTAGCTCCACTTCTCCATATATTTCAATATCTCCTTCTGCTTCAACGATAAAATCAGGCCTTACTGAACCTGTTATTATAACTTTACCCGGAAATTGTATATTTCCTGTATTAAAATCAACATCTCCTCTAATTTCGTATACCTCTTCTATTTCTATATGTACAGTACTATCTATATCCTTATTTATTCTCAATTCTCCTGATGATGTAGCTATAATATTACCTTCTTCATCTTTTTCAACATTTTTCCCCAACACAACCTTTGCAGGATTTCCTGGAAGACCTGGAATTTCTTCTCCATATACATCTTTCCCAGGCTTTCCTAATTTTGGCGGATGTATAATTCCTATCTTTTCACCTATTTCTACCGTTACAATATTTTTAGCAAATTCTCTGAAATCTATCTTTTCATTATTTTTTATTTCTTTCTTTTCTTTTTCTAATTTATACAATTCAACATAACCTGGTTCTCCTTTTTCAGGCATTGTTGCTTCTGCTACAACTATAGATTCATTGTATGTCGGATTTAGAGCCAAACTTCTTAAAATGTCATATTTTATACCGTGTCTTATTCCAGCTGTTTGAAGAGTTTTTAATAACTCACCATCAGTAGGAATTCTCCCATCATATATTAAAGTCATATATGCTCTAAGTTTATCTTCAGACACCTTTATTTTGGTTATAGCCATTTTTCAGTCCCCCAAATTCTTTTTTAGTACCAATAAATTACCTTCTTCATTTATATCTTTCCACATCATTTCATCAAAAACCTGAGTTATTATATGAACTCCCAGACCATGATCTTTTATATCTTCAAGATCTCTGGATTTTACGCTGGATTTGTCGATTTTCTCACCAAAATCGCGGATATAAACACTAAAAATTTCATTTACGATTTCAAATTTTATAAAAATTTCCTTATTCTCGTCAAACTTGTAAGTATGTTCTATTACATTTGCCACAGCTTCATTTAAAGCAAGTTCCATAAAGAATATTTGCTCTTCTTCGTTATAATCATTTAACTTTAAAAAGTATTTCATTGCTTCTCTAAGAATTTTTATATACTTTGTTCTGCTCATTATTTTTAATTCAATATTTTCTAAATTTTTCATAATATCCCCCTAAACAATTATAATTTTTGATTTCCAGTTTCCTATTTTGTTTCTTCCGTTTTTTATATTAAAATCTTTCGCTATTTCTCTTCGCATTATTATAATCTTTGGTTTTAAATATTTTAATACTTCTATTCCATATTCATAAAGATATCCAGGATATAAATCTTCTGGAATTTTCAGCAAATCTTTATTCATTAATTCTGTAAAATCAAAATCAAGCATTTTGGATAATAGTTTTTTTCTTTTTTCTAAGGATTTTTTTCTGATATTTTCTGCTTCTATTAAGGAATATTCACATCCACAATATTGTTGCCTATATATATTATTTATTTTACAAAATTTTGCTCCTTCTGAAATTGCATTATTTGATCTAAAATTGTTATAATAAAACTTTATGTTGTATCTTTTTTCTAACTCTTTAGCAATATTTTTTATATCTTCATGATTTTTTCTTGGACTGGATAATAAGGTAGTTGAGAATATTTCATATCCATTTTTTTTAGCTTCAATAACTGTTTTCTCCATTCTCATATACATACACTTATAACATCTTTTTTGTTCGTTTTTCACATCAACATTTTCCATAGAATCTAAAAATTCTTTATGGTTATAATCTATTGACTTTTCGTCGAAATTCCACATTCCTTTCAATTTTAAAAAGGCCTCATATCTTCTTTCATATTCTTCAAATGGGTATATATTTGGATTATAAAAAAAAGTTGTATATTCTATATTGTTTTTCTTTAATTTTTTATGAGCTAATACTAAATCTGGAGCACAACAAACATGTAAAAATATTTTCAAAATTCAACAACTCCCTTTATTTGTTTTATTTGAGAACTGTTAATTCCTATTTTTCTTAATTCTTCCAGATTTTCAATTCTTTTTATTTTTCTATAATTTATTATTTTTTTAGCACTCTTTTCTCCAATTCCAGGTAATTTTATTAATTCTTCATATGAAGCTGTATTTAAATTTATTTTCTCAACTGTTCTTAATATATATATATTTTGAGATATATAAAAATATTTCTTTATTTTTTGATATGTTTTCTCCCCAATTCCAGGAACTTTTTTCAAATCTTCAATAGAATTAAAGCCATATTCCTCTTCATATTTTTTTATTTCAGTTGCTTTTTTTATCCCAATTCCAGGAATTTTAACAATTTCATCTATTGTGAAATTCGATAAATCAATTTTTTCATATTTACTATACTGTATATCTCTACTTTCCTCATTATTAAACAAATATATTAATAATGCTATTAAAAAAATAATTATAACTATAATTACTTTATTCATTCTCATTTTCATTTTCCCCAACTAATTCAAAACTTTTTAAAAATCTATCTTTAACACTTAGTCCTGTAAGTTGTAATATTTTCTTTTCATCTATTCTTTTCAAATATTTCTTTGCATTTTCAATTTCTGAAAACAATCCAGAACAAATAGCAAAATAATTTTTACCACTATTTTTAAATCTTCCTCTATATACAAACACCGGCAACCCTGCATTACGTAAAGTCAAAGCCGTAAAAAACGCATCCTCTTCTGTTAAGTACAGTCTCAGTTGAACTGTATAGACCTTTTGTATTCCAAAATTAAATGATTCTGAATAAAAAGAATATAAATTTGTTGCTACTTTTGTTAAAAAATATTTTTTTTCATGTTCTAAAGAATCAATACTTTGAAAAAATGCTTCTTTTTCATTTAATAATTTAATTCCTCCATTTTCCGAATTTTGAAAACTACTTTTTGCTTTTTTTATTAAATAATACATATCTACTTTTTCTTTTTCTATTATACCTTTTGGTTTTATATTAAGAAATTTTTCTATTTCAACAATATTTAAATCTTCATTTAAATTACTTTTTAATTTATTATTTTCAGTTTTTTTAGTATCCGGTACTTTTTTTAATTCATTAATCTTGATTTCAAGATTTCTTATTTTATATTTTAAATATAACGTATATGAGGTAGTTATGGCCAATATTGTTGGAATTATTATTAATAATATGGTAATCACAATCAAAGTCCAATTTTTTTGTTGTCTTCTCATCACAAATATCCACCTCTAAAATATTCCCTTACTTCTTTTAAAATATTTTTTAATTCATCATATGGAATCATATATTCGATAATCTTTCCAGATGATGTAAAAAGAGCAAAATTGTTATTACAATAAAATTCCTTAAAATCTATGTGCTCAATCAATTTATATGGAACATTAAAATTATTTATAATTTCTTTTTCAATTTTTTCAAACGTTTCAAAATCTAAAAAGCCATAATACCATGATATATATAGTTCGATTATAAAACTTATTGCGAAAATTTGAGTATAATTTTTGTTAAACCCGGATTTTTTATTATAAAATAACTTTATTATTGTTTCGCCTGGAAAATTTTTATGTTCATTTTTTATATAATATGTCCATTGTTTTAAAGAATAAAAAATAAAATCTTGTAAATCTATATCTGAAAAATTCATTTTCGAATAATTCAATGCGAGTTTGGAAATTTTTGAATTTAGTATTTTTCCTATTATGTATGGTATAACAAACATATTTTTTACTTCCTGATTAGAGAGTGTTTCAAATAATATAGTATCTATAATTATTTTATTCGGATATCCCTTTTGAATTAAATAATCTTTTTTCCAATTAAAATTTAAAAAAAATTCTCCCTTAATTGGAAGCATTATAGCAGAACTTATTGTAGTCGGAAAAAAATTATACTTTTTAATACCTAAATTTTCAAGAATATATCCAGAAAATTCTAAAACACTATACCCACCAAAAATATTCACAGAATTTATTTCATATTCCGAAAGCTTTAATATTAAGGTCAGATATTTATCTAAACTTTTTAAACTTTCATTTCCAATCAAGGATATTGCATTATTAATATTTAATTTATTTATTAACTCTATTTTCTTGTCAAAAATTATATAATTATTATATTTTTTGTCATTGATATATTTTTTAAAATGATTATAATCAATTATAATTTCAACATTTTGTATATCATCTATTTCAAAAAAAGTTTTTTTCAATTTGGTCACCTCAAATATTCAATCCGTCAAACAAATTACTTATAACTTTTTCATTTATTTGAGAATTAAAACCTCCTTCTTGAATTATTAGTTTTGGTATATTTAAATATGATAACATTTCTCCCATTTCTTTGTAATCTCCATCCTTTAATTTAAATGATGTTGAAATATCTTTTTCATGCGTATTGCTACCAAAAGGGATTATAATAAAGTCCGGATCAAAATCTTCTATTTCAAGTAGTGCTTTTTCTAAAACACGTAAATATACTCTTCCGTTTATATTATCTTTTAAAGGGAAATTAATGTTATAACCCTTTCCATCTTTTCCGCCAATTTCCCATTCAAAACCTGAAACATAAGGATAATGTATTGATGGATTTCCATGAATACTAATAGTCAAAACAGTATTATCCTCATAAAAAATTTCCTGCGTACCATTACCTGCATAAAAATCCAGATCAAGGATTGCTATATATATATCGCCGTTTTTTTGGAGATATCGCGTTGCAAGAGCTGCATTGTTAAAGTATGATCCCCCTCCACAATATGATAGCCCGGCATTATGCCCCGGGGGTCTGGAACAAGAATATACCAATTCTTCCCCCTCAAGCATTAAGGTCGCACCTGTTAAACTACATTTTGCACTTATCCATGCCATTTCAAATGTGTTTTTGCTAACAGGTGTTTTTGTATCTATACAAAAGTCATATCCAAACATTCTGGGAAAATATTCCTGATTATTTTCTAAAGTATATTGTTTTTCTTTCAACCAATTTATATAATCAGATGAATGAACAAAATATAAATACGATCGCGGAAAATCTTTTGCCCCTATAACAATATCACCATATTTTAATTGTAATACTTCTTTTATTGATTCTATTCTACCGGGCTTATCCATGTTTTCAATTAATTTAAATCCATCAAATTCACTTTTAGGAGAATAAAAAACATGTCTTGGATCATAAACTATTTTCATAAATTTTCCTCCATTTCGGAAATGAGATTAATTCTCTTTTCGTGTCTCCCTCCCTCAAAAGACGTTTCTAAAAATGTATCTACAGTCCATTCTGCAAGTTCAAACCCCATTGTTCTACCGCCCAATACCAACACATTAGCATTATTATGTTGTCTTGCAAGTTCTGCCATTTTTGGATAATAAGCCAAAGTAGCCCTTATTCCTTTAACTTTATTTGCTGCAATAGACATCCCAAGCCCTGTTCCACACATTAAAATTCCATAATCTGCTTCTTTGTTAACAACTTTTTCACACACTTTTTTTGCATATATTGGATAATCCACTCTATCTTCTGAGTATGGACCTTCATCTATAACTTCAATTCCTTTATTCTTTAAATATTCTTTTATATGTTCTTTCATTTTATAAGCTGCATGATCAGAACCTATTACTATTTTCATCTTCAATCACCTCTTTTATCAATATTTTTCCTATAATTTTTAATTTTTCATTAAATATTAAAATGATGTCTTCTCCTGAATCGTCCTTTGAAATAAGGTTTAATATTTTTGCTGAACTAACCAATTTAATTTCAGAAATACATTCTATATATCTAGGTTTACTATATAACTCAATTTTTCCTTTTTTGTATTCACCATTAATTTCTATAATACCAGAATTCCCTTTACGTATAATTTTTATACCTCGAGATTTTCCAGATAATTCTATAACTCCTTTTTTTTCAAGAGATTTTAAATGAGAATAAACCGTTGAAACGCTTTTCAACTCAAAATATTCTTTTATTTCTCTCATAGATGGAGGATATCCCCTTAATTTGATATAAAATTCTATATATTCTAAGATTTTTTTTTGCTTTTCTGTAATTTCCTTCATAAAATTTTTATTTCTCCTTATACATCAAATATTACTCTTAATTTCTCCTTGTTCAAAACTTCTGGGTATACTACCCCTTTTATTTCTACATTATTTCTTAATTCAATTATTTTAGAATAATATACTTTTATCTGATCTTTTCCTACGGCTACTTTTGAAGGAAATTGATTTTCTTTTATTTTATTTAAAGAATAATTTCCTATATCAAATATTATATCATCTATATCTTTTTGATTAATGTAATAATTATACTCACTTTCCAAACCACCAACTAACGGTTTAAAAATTTTATTTAATGAATCAAAAAAATCCTCTAAAATTTCTTTTGTGTTTTTTCCTGATATTTCAAACATCATATCTGCTATATGCTTTAATTCTTCACTCATCCTCTATCACCACAGCAGCATCTGCAACCATATCTTCTTTGTCCAATCTAATTGCCCTAACTCCTATTGCGTATCTACTCAATGTTGATATTGTAGAAACTTCTTCTCTTATTGCTTTCCCTAATCTGGTAAATACTATTATATGGCTTTCTCCTGTAACAGTTAAAGCTTTTACTATATTTCCTATACGCGACGTACTTTTAACGCATTTTAACCCTATTCCACCTCTATTTTGCAATCTAAAATCTTCAAAATTCACACGTTTGGCAAATCCATATTCTGTGATCAGTAACATGCTTTTGTTTTCATTTACTTTTACAGCATTTACTACATTATCATTTTCTCTGAGTTTTATTGATTTTACTCCTGAGGCGGCTCTTCCCATAGGTCTAACATCTGATACTTTAAATCTTAAACTCATTCCTTTTTTACTTATCACCAATACTTCATCCTTATCTTCCACGATAAGAGCATCTATTACCATATCATCTTCTCTAATTGTTATCGCTTTTAATCCATTTTTCCTGATATTAGAAAATTCTTTTAATGATGTTCTTTTTACTATCCCATTTTTGGTAAATAACATAATATATTTATTCTCAATATCTTTTTCATTTTCAATTGGGATTATTGTTTTTATTTTTTCATCATTATCTAAATATAAATATGAACTTATGTGTTTTCCCTTAGTTTCTTTTTTACTCTTTTCTATATTATACGCATGAAGCTCAAAAGCTTTTCCCTTTGAAGTTATAAATAAAAGTCTTGATAAACTATTTGTTTGTAAAACCTGGATAATAAAATCATTATCAGATTTTTTTATAGCTTTTGATCCTTTTCCACCTCTATTTTGAACCTTATATTCATCACTTTTCATTGCTTTTATATATCCCCATTGTGTCAATACTATTACAAGATCTTCTTCTTCAACATTATCCATTTCTTCTACTTTAGATCCTTGATTTGTTATTTTAGTTCTTCTTTCATCACCAAATTTCATTTTTACTTCTTCTAATTCTTTTTTTATTACTTCTAACATTCTTTCTTTATTGTTTAAAATTTCCATAGCTTCTTTTATTTTTTTTGTTAATTCTGAATATTCTTTTTCCAGTTTTTCCCCTTCCAATTTAGAAAGGCTTATTAATCTCATATCTACAATCGCATTTGCCTGCTCTTTTGTAACATTTATTATTTCCATCAAACTATTTATAGCATCTTCTCTACCGTCAGACTGTCTAATGATTTCTATAACCGATTCTATACCTTCAGAAGCTTTCATTAATCCTTCTACAATATGAGATCTTTTTCTTGCCTTATCAAGCTCAAATTGTGTTCTTTTTGTCACAACATCTATTCTGTGTTCTATAAAAGCTTCTAAAATTTCTTTTAAATTCATTACTTTCGGTTTTCTTTTATCAATTACAGTCATCTGAACCGCAAAAGAAATCTGTAATGATGTATGCTTTAATAACTGATTTATTATTTTTTGAGGATTTACATTTTTTTTCAGCTCAATTACAACACGGATTCCCTCTTTGTCTGATTCATCACGGATATTTTTTATTCCTACATCTTTTTTATTTTCTTTCTGTTTTGTAACATAATTTGCTATCTGTGTAATTAAATCTGATTTTGGAACACCATATGGTATTTCTTTGATAACTATACTCATACCATTTTTATTTTCTTCCAACTCATATTTTGCTCTTATGTGAAAAGAACCTCTACCGGTTTCGTAAATTCCTTTTATTTTATTTCCATCAACAATAATTCCTCCAGTTGGTAAATCCGGTCCTTTGATATATTTCATCAAATCATCTATGGTTGATTCAGGATTATCTATCAATTGATTTATTCCATCAATTAGTTCATTTAAATTATGAGATGGAATATTTGTAGCCATACCAACAGCAATACCATTTACTCCATTCATTAACAAATTCGGTAGCCTTGTTGGTAAAACTAAAGGCTCTTTTAATGAACCATCAAAGTTATCCATCATATCTACCGTATTTTTATCAATATCAATTAACATATATTCTGCTAATTCATGCATTTTTGCTTCAGTATATCTCATAGCAGCTGGCGGATCCCTATCAATAGATCCAAAATTCCCCTGTCCTATTACTAGTGGATATCTTAAACTAAATGGTTGTGCCATTCTTACAAGTGCATCATATATTGCAGCATCTCCATGAGGATGATATTTACCCATTACTTCCCCTACAATACGCGCACATTTTTTATATGATGCTGTATGGCGCAAATTTAACTCATCCATTGAATATAAAATTCTTCTTTGCACCGGTTTTAATCCATCTCTAACATCTGGTATTGCTCTGCTTGTTATAACGCTTAATGAATATAAAAGGTATGACTCTTTTAATTCCTGCTCAAAAGATTTATTTAAAATATCACTCATTAAAATTTAACCTCCTAAATTAAGAAATTTTAGCTCCTGGTTCAATCTCACCATCTGTTGTTAATAATACTAATTTGTCATTTATTTTTGCTGCAAGTAACATTCCATTTGATTCTATTCCCATTAATTTTGCAGGTTTTAAATTTGCTACTATTATAATTTTTTTACCAATTAAATTCTCTGGTTCATAATAATTAGCAATCCCTGCAACTATCTGTCTTTTTCCCAATTCGCCTAAATTTAATTGTAATTTTATCAACTTTCTGGATTTTTTTACTTTTTCTGCCTCAATTATTTCAGCAACTCTTAAATCTACATTCTTAAAATATTCTATATCAATCAAAACATTTTCGAATTTTTCTTCAATCTTTTTCTCTTCCATGTCTTTTTCCTCCTTTTTCATAACTATTACCTTTTTCCAGTTCTTAACATCTATTCTTTTGAAAATAGGATTACCTATTTCTATTTTTCTATCTGGTACTAATAAACCAATTTTGATATTTTCACTTTTTAAATATTCTTCTGGATTTTCAATAGCTAATTTTTTTAATATTTTTATAGATGTATCCGGCATAATTGGCGATATTAGTAATGCTATAATTCTAATTGAATCCATTAAATTATACATAACAGTTGATAATCTATCTTTTTTTGATTCATCTTTTCCCAATAACCATGGTTCTGTTAAATCTATATATTTATTTGTAAATCTTACTAATTCCCACAAATTATCCAACGCATGTGTGAATAAATATTTATCCATATTTTCTTCGTACTTTTTCACTGTTTCGTTTATTAATTTAAATAATTGATTATCTACATCTTTTTTTTCTTTTAGCTGTGGTATAATTCCATCAAAATATTTATTAACCATGGATAAAGTTCTATGAACTAAATTACTTAAATCATTCACTAAATCTGAATTATATCTTGTTATTAAATTATCTTCTGAAAAATCGCCATCTTTCCCAAAAACTATGTCTCTCATTAAATAATATCTTATAACATCATTTCCATACGACTTAACTAAAACTCTTGGATCAATTGCATTACCAAGGGATTTTGATATTTTTTCTCCATTTACAGTTAACCATCCATGAGCAAAAATCTTTTTAGGCAATGGTAAACCTGCTGACATCAGCATTGCTGGCCATATTAACGAATGAAATCTATTTATTTCTTTCCCTATTAAATGCAAGTCTGCTGGCCAATATTTCTCAAACATTTCCTTATTTTCCGGATATCCAAGAGCACTGACATAATTTATCAAAGCATCAACCCAAACATAAATTACATGTTTTGGATCATCAGGCATTTGAACTCCCCAATTAAAAGTTGTCCTGGTTATACTTAAATCTTTTAATCCACTTTCCAATATTTTCAACATTTCATTTTTTCTGAATTCTGGTTCCACAAAATCAGGATTTTCTTCAAAATGTTTTTTTAAAGGTTCATTATATTTTGAAAGTTTGAAAAAATAATTTTCTTCTTCTACCCAATTCACCTCTCTGCCACAAGAGGGACATATTTTCTTTCCATTCTTTTCTTCAATTTCATCCTTTGTCCAATAAGTTTCACATGGCACACAATACCAACCTTCATACTTGCCTTTGTATATATCTCCATTTTCCATCATCTTTTTTACTATATATTGAACTGTTTTCATATGCTGCTCATCTGTAGTTCTTACAAAATAATCATTTGTAATATCCAATTTTTCCCACAGTGTTTTAAATTTCCCTGCTAATTCATCACATAATTCCTGTGGCTCTATATTTTTAGCTTTAGCAGCTTGCATTATTTTCTGACCATGTTCATCTGTACCTGTTAAATAAAATACATCAAATCCTCTCATTCTTTTATACCTTGCTATTATATCTCCAACTATTGTTGTATAACTTGATCCTATATGCGGTTCTGCATTAACATAATATATGGGAGTAGTTACATAAAATTTTTTCACTTTCTCAACCTCCTATAATTTTTTATTTTTTTATATTATACCATATACTCACTTTAGTATAATTAAGAAGTTTTTAAAATTTCAGTCATATTTTTATATCTAGGGTGTTCAATTAGTAAAGCAAGCGAAAACTCGCAGATTGTCCGAAAAAATAGCGAATGAAGTCGGTCAATTTTGCACGGATGCAAAATTAAGTGAAGCCGAACATGGATGTGAGTCTGATACGACCGGCGAGAATGAGCTATTTTTGAGGATTAACAATCAAGGTTTGAGCGACTTTACTTTTTGGACAGCATATTATATCTTTTGACCTTCATATTTTTTTTACTTTCTAAAGTTGTTTTATTTAAAATGATATGTTAAAATAAATAAAACAAAAAAATATAAATACAGGAGGAATTGTTATGAAAATGTCTAAATTTTATGCACCAACTTTAAAAGAAGTTCCTAATGATGTTGAAATTAAAAGTCACGAATTATTAATAAGAGGCGGTTTTATAAGAAAAAGCGCATCCGGTGTTTATACTTACTTACCTTTAGGTACAAAGGTTCTTAAGAAAATTGAAAATATCGTACGAGAAGAAATGGAAAAAATTGGTTCACAGGAAATATTAATGCCAATTATTCAACCCGCTGAAATCTGGAAAGAAAGTGGCAGATGGGATGATTATGGACCTGAAATGATGAAACTAAAGGATAGGCATAATAGAGACTTCACATTAGGCCCTACACATGAAGAGATGATTACCACTATTATAAAAAATGAATTAAGATCATATAAACAATTGCCAGTCTCTTTATTTCAAATCGCAAATAAATACAGGGATGAAATAAGACCAAGGTTTGGTGTTTTAAGAGCAAGAGAATTTATAATGAAAGACGCTTATTCATTTCACGATTCAGAAAAATCACTTGACGAGGCATACAACGATTTTTATAAAGCCTATGAAAAAATATTAGAGAGATTGGGCGTAGATTATTTAGTAGTAGAAGCTGATACTGGTGCCATCGGCGGAAGTAATTCTCATGAGTTTCAAATAAAAGCTGAATATGGTGAAAGTACTATATATTATTGCGATTGCGGCTATGCTGCAACTGATGAAAAAGCCGAGTCAAATATTGTTTTCGATGAAATAAATGAAAATATTAAAGAAATTAAAAAAATGGATACACCAGATGTCAAATCAATAGATGATGTTTCATCTTTTTTGAATGTTGAGAAAAATAAAATTGTAAAATCACTGCTTTTTAAAGGAAGAGACGGTTGGATTTTAGCATTAATAAGAGGGGATTTTGAATTAAATGTTTCAAAACTTAAAGCATATTTCGGGGACCAAACTTTAACTTTAGGAGAACCTGCTGAAATAAAAAGTACATTTGGTGTAGAAACTGGTTTTATAGGACCTATTGGAATTAAAGATGTTAAAATAATAGCTGATTTAAGCGTTAAAAATTTAAAAAATTTTGTTGTTGGTGGAATGGAAAAAGATACTCATTATATGAATGTAAATTTGAATAGAGACTTTAAAGTTGACGATTTTGTTGATATTAGAGTGGTTTCAAAAGGCGAACCATGTCCAAAATGTAATTCTCCGTTAAAAGAAATAAAAGGTATAGAAGTGGGGCAGGTTTTTAAATTGGGTACAAAATATTCTGAAAAGTTAAATGCATATTATACAGCAGAAAACGGAAAACAAAAACCTTTTATTATGGGATGTTATGGCTGGGGAGTTTCAAGAACTTTAGGTGCAATTGTCGAACAGTTACATGATGATTACGGAATGATGTGGCCAAGAAGTATTGCTCCATTTGAAATTGTAATTATACCAGTATCTATAAAACAAAAAGAATTGGTTAAAAAATCAGAAGAAATTTATAATTTATTAAAAGATAAATATGATGTTTTGTACGATGATAGAGATGCTTCTCCAGGTTTTAAATTTAAAGATGCTGATTTAATAGGTATTCCGTTGAAAATCATAATCGGTAAAAAAATGAAAGATGGTAAAGTCGAATTAAAATTAAGATATGAAAAAAATGCTTTAGAAGTTGATATATCGGAATCCTTCAATAAATTATTAGAAATTGTTGAAAAAAAATTAAACGAATACGACCCAAAAATTTACCTTAATTCTATTGACAAAGATTGATCTTCATGTTATAATTGTTTTGCGTCGGAGAGGTGGCCGAGCGGCCGAAGGCGCTTGCCTGCTAAGCAAGTGAGGGTTATTACCCTCCGTGGGTTCAAATCCCACCCTCTCCGCCATTTTTTTTATCAATTTTTATGTGCCCGTAGCTCAATTGGATAGAGCATTGGACTGCGGATCCAAAGGTTGCTGGTTCAAATCCAGTCGGGCACGCCAAAAAATAAAGGGCATATGCCCTTTATTTTTTTTTACCATATATATCTATCTTTTAATATCTCTTTTGTTTTATCAATAATATTGTAATATCTTTCTTTTACATTTTCCTCTAAAAGATTTTCATTTATTGGTAATATTTTTTTCTTAAAATACTTTATTATTTCTTCTTGAGAAACCATTTTCTTTTTAAATAGATCTAAATACTCATTCATCTCATATATTGCTTTATTGTTATATTCCATTTTTTTCTGATTTTCTAACTCCTTTAATTTTTTTAAATAATTTTCAATTGTATTATATTCCTCTCTAAATTCAGTATTTTCCGGAAATCTTTCAAATACATACAATAAATATTTGACATCTTTTTTTATATTTTCACTATACATCGATCTTTCCATATATGAAATTTCATCTGTTATTATTGTTAAATACTTGCTGTATACCATTTTTGAAATTTTCAAAAAACTCTTTTTTACATCACTATCATTAGAAAAATCACTATATCTCAAAACTATATTATTATATATATTAATCATCTCTATCAATTTAAATTCTTTACCTTTTATATAATTATCTAATTTATCAATTAATGATAAAATATCTTCTTTATTCATTAGGTATTCAAGTTTTTTATAATATTCTTCCTGCTTTTTGGAAATATCATTTTCTAAGTCTGATATTTTTTTATCAATCATTATCACCATATTTTTAATCTCTTCTATTTCTTTTGTAACAACCTCATTTTCCTCAATCTCTTTTATTTTTTCATCTATTTCTTGAACCTTATCGTAAATATTTTTATTTCCTGAATTTATTTTTTTAATGTTTGAATTAATTTCATTTATAAGATCTTCTAACCCTTTTGTATTTAGAGAAATTGTATTGATTCTATCCAGAATTTTTATATTTTTACCTTCAATTACTTTTTCAATATTATCAAAATTTACTGAAACCCCGTCTATTTTTTCGGTTGTTTCTCTTAATTTATCATTTATATTTTTTTCAATTTTATTAATCTCATTTAATATTCTATTTGTTTTTTCACTTAAAACTTTGTTTATATCTGATTTTATATATTGTTTTAAATTATTCATTTCATTTTTCAAATCAATGCTAATATTATTTTTTTGTCCCCGAGATGTTTCATTTATATTTAATGTTTCTAAAATTTTATTATTTTCTTCTAATCCCATTAATATTTCTGGAATTTGGCGTGTATTGGAATTAATAATATCCAGAATTTGAAAATTATTGTTCAATTTCTCGAGATTTTTGTTTAAATCACTTAGTCCATTTACTTTTTCTTTTATATTTTCTATATCATTTTTTAACAGCTGTTTAAAATTATATTGTTCAATTATTGTATACAATATTCCACTTAAAAGAATTACATTAATCAGCAAAATTATTATAAAAATTCTAGACAAAGTTTTATTCAATTGGAGATTTTTTCCAACTTCAGCATTTTTAGAATGTTCAATATTTAATTCAATTTTCTCTTCTCTTTTAAATTCATTATCATTCATATTATTCCTCCTCTTTATCTGGAATAATTCCGATTTTCATTACCATTATACCATAAAATTTAAATTACTCTTATATTTTTACAATGTCCAAAAAGTAAAATTGCTCAAACCTTAATTGCCAATCTTCAAAAATAGCATATTTTCGCCGGTCGTATCAGACTCACATCCATGTTCGGCTTCACTCAATTTTGCATCCATGCAAAATTGACCGGCTTCATATGCTATTTTTTCAGGCAATTTTCGAGTTTTCGCTTACTTTACTAATTGGACACCATAATATTTTTATTTTTTTGACATGTTATTTATTATCTATAATCACGTTTATTTAATAATAATTAATAGTAATTATATATAATTAATTAAGAAAATTGTTTTGCCATACTTGTATTTAGTGAAGATTTTTTGATATAATTGTTTTAAATATATCAAACTTAGGAGGGATACTGTGAAAAATTCTAATATTAAAATATTTAATTCTATAGGTTTTAAGATTGGTATTATAATCCTTTCTTTATCCATCATTCCTTTATTAATTGTTACTTTTTTCGTAAATTATTCTATAAAAAATCAGGAAAATATTATAAAACAAAATGTAAATTCACAAATATCTGTTATTCAAAATAATTACAAAAAACAATTTGATGAATATAATAAACTTCTGGAAAAACAGATAAAAGAATATAATATGGATATCTCAAGACAAATAGAGAAATTAAATGATTCTGTAAATAAAAAATTTGAAGACTTTTTTATAGAGAATTATGATAAAAATTTATCAACTTTATTTTCTATATTTGAAAACAAAATAAAAGAAAACATAAAGAATTTAAAAGATTTTTTAAATGCTATTAGTAGAAGTTCAGACTTAAAAACAAAATCAGCTTCAAAGTCCATTTCTATTGTTGATAGATATAGTTTATTACAGCCTTATGCAGACTTACAAAAATTTGATGGTATTCAATTGTGGTTGGTTAATCCAAAAATTGTTACAAGAAAAAATTCTTTTGAAATTTCAATAAGAGGTGAAATATATAAAATCCAGAAAAAAGCTGAAAGTTATATGGCTGGTAAAGATAATTTAAAAAATTTAAATATTATTAGTTTGGTTAAAATGATTTCATCTCAAATAATTTCAAAAAATTTATCTTATGGTTTAAGCAAAGTGACTTTCATAGAAAATAAACCTTATTTTCTTATTTTAACACCTGTATATGATCCTGTTTCAACACAAAAAATAACAGGATTATTGGTCGGATTAAAAGAATTCGGATATAACGATATTGTTGAAATAGGAAATTTAATAAATGCATATATCGTTATATATTCATCATCCGGACACCCATTATTCGGCAATATTCCAACATCTAATTTAAAATTCAATCTTTCCAATATAAATAAATTTATTACTGAAAAATTGCTAAAAAAAGATACGAGGAGTTTTTATACAACTTCACAAATTTTTCCTTTAATGTATGTCCAGATATCAAAACCACTGATAAAAGCAAAAACTGATTTAAATATAAGTTTAAAAAGCAATTTTTCCTTGCCAGAATTCAAAACACAACGTATTTCTATAAATTTAAACATAGACATGAGAAAAATTCTAAATATTATTTTGTTAATCATTGCAATAATTATTATAATTTCAATAATAATATCTATTTATATGGGAAAGAGGTTCTCAAAGGATTTATATATTGTGGCCCAAAACCTTGATAATATATCTCAGGGTAATTTAAAAGATATTGAAAAATTGCAAAAAAGAAAAAATGACGAAATTGGTCATATGATGAAAAAAATTCATGATACTATTGATTTCCTGATTTCTATGTTTAAGAATTTAAATGAAAATGTAAAGAGACTAAATGCTGCTACAAAAGAGATTGACACTTCCTCAGAAAAATTAGAGAATACAAAAAATACTATAGAAAATATCGTTACAAGCGTTAAAAAACTTATGAATGATCTTGAAATTTTTCTTAGTTCTCTTGATAAAAACATGGAAATTCTTTTTGAAAATAGCAATAATATATTAAATGAATCAAATACTATAGAAAAAACCATAAACAAATTAAGTGAATTTAATACGATAACAAAAGATATGACTTCCAAAACAAAAAGCTCCACACAATTAATAAATAATTTAACTATAAATCTCTCTAATAGCTTTAGAAACTTTAATAAAAAGGTAGAACAAATATTTGACTTTGTTGAAAAAATTACTGACATCTCCAGGCAAACAAATTTATTAGCATTAAATGCTGCAATAGAGGCTGCAAGAGCAGGTGAAGCAGGAAAAGGTTTCGCAGTTGTTGCAGATGAAATAAGAAGCTTATCTATTGAAACAAATAATATTGCTGAAGATATTTCAAGTCAGATTGGTTTAATTGGTAATGATATGAAAATATTATTAAATGAAGTTCAATCCTCACAAAAAAATATTACTTCTTTAGATAAAATAATGGATAAATTTGAAAAAGATATGAATGAAATAAATAATCTTACGGTAGAATTAGACAGAATTTTTGATATTCTAAAAAATATCATTGAAGAACAAAATAATGTTTTGAAATCATTCGATAAAAGCAAAAGCGAAGTAAATTCTTTCTTAAAAGTATCCAAAAAAGAAATTTTAGATTTTACTAAAGTAATAAATAACGAAACAGAGGTCATAAATACATTAATAAAACAATCTGAAAAACTCCAAAAAAGTTCTGAAAAACTAACCGATATTATTTCTTTTTTTAAAGTCAATTAGATTTAATTAAACTAATTTATTAGTACTTATTGAAAAAAATCTCAAAATATGATATAATTTTTTCATATTTTTATAGGGGGTGTTTATTGGTGGAGAGGGAAGATGTTTTAAAAATTGTAGAAAAAGAAAAGGTAAAATTTATAAGATTACAAATTACAGATATTAATGGTTTACTAAAAAATGTTGAAATTCCATGGGATGAGCTTAAACATTCTTTTAAAAAAGGAACTATGTTTGATGGCTCTTCAATAGAAGGATTTGTTAGAATAGAAGAATCTGATATGTATTTAAGACCTGATCCAGATACTTTTGCCATTTATCCATGGACAGATAAAGGATATAAATCTGCACGACTAATATGTGATGTTTATAATTCAAACGGCACACCTTTTGAAGGAGATCCAAGATATAGATTAAAACTTGTCCTGAATAAATTGAAAGAAAAAGGATTTTCTGCTTATGTTGGACCAGAACCAGAATTCTTTTTACTTCCAAAAGATGAAAAAACAAATAAACCAATATTACGATTTTTAGATGAAGGCGGTTACTTCGATTTATTACCTATAGATCAGGGTGAAGAAACAAGAAAAGATATCGTTCTATCTTTAGAGGAGATGGGAATCAACGTTGAAGCTTCTCATCATGAAGTTGCTCCTTCACAACATGAAATAGATTTCACTTATGATGAAGCTCTCAAAACAGCCGATAATATCCAGACATTTAAACTTGTTGTAAAAACTATAGCTTTATTAAATGGATTACACGCAACATTTATGCCAAAGCCTTTTTTTGGTACAAATGGCTCTGGAATGCATACTCACTTGAGTTTATTTAAAAACGATATGAATGCTTTTTATGACAAAAATAAAGAATTCGAACTTAGTGATACTTTAAAATATTTTGTTGGCGGAATTTTAAAACATATAAAAGCAATTACAGCTATCGCTAATCCGACTATAAACAGTTATAAAAGACTGGTCCCTGGATATGAGGCTCCGGTAAATATAGCTTGGTCTCCAAGTAACAGAAGCGCTCTGATAAGAGTTCCTGCATCGCGTGAGATGGGTACAAGAATTGAAGTAAGAAGTCCAGATCCTACTGCAAATCCTTATTTATTATTAGCTTCTTTATTAGCGGCAGGTTTTGAAGGTATAGAGAAAAAAATAGAACCTCCTGCAGCAATAATTTCAAACATTTACCATATGACAGCTGAAGAAAGAGATAAAGTTGGCATTGACCATCTACCTTCAAATTTAAAAGAAGCCATAGATGAACTAAAACAGGATGAATTAATAAAAGATGTTCTTGGAATGCATATTTTTGAAAAATACGTTGAATTAAAAGAAAAAGAATGGAAAGAATACTCTATTAATGTAACTGATTGGGAAATTAATAAATACTTATGGATTATGTAACATTTTTCTATTATAATATCATATGGTTTTAGGGACCTACTATAGGCTGGGTCCCGCGCAACGGGAACCCGCGAACCTGGTCAGGCCCGGAAGGGAGCAGCCATAAGCGGTACTTCCTGTGTGCCGCGGGGGTGCCCGGCCATCTTTATTTTTAGGGGGGCTTTTATGAAAAAATTTTATTTTTTATCTTTTTTTATAATTATTTCAATTTTAACTTTTTCCTTGAATATCGGAATCTATTCAAACGGTATATTCATGGAATTTCCAATTGAAAAAATAAAAATAAAAGCAGGTTTTCCAACATTTGGTTTATCTTATTCAAATAATAACGATTATATTAAGTATAATTTGGTTGCTGATTTTAACCTGAATAATCCACAATTAAATAATTATATTTCCTCTGACATAGGTATAACTTTTGGTAATATTACTGTCTATTCTGGGTTCTGGAATGTTTTTAATGATTTAAATTCAACAAAAGAATCTACCTCTACTGTTAATATTGGTGATGCTGGATTTTCTACAGGATTTTCTACAGAAATAGAAAATTTAAAATTAAATGTTTTTTTGAATCTAAAAGCCTTAAACTGGATAAAAACAGGAACTGTTGTAACAAATCTTCCTTCTTTTTCAGGAACATTTGAAGATTCTGTATTATTTACAATAGGCATAGATTATTCGTATTTAATTGACAATAACAAAATTAATGTCTTTTTTAACTTCGGTACAAACTATATAAGTTTTCCGAACGGCTTAACTTTGTATCAATTTAAAAATAATTATAATTTTGGGATATTATTAACTATAAATGATTTGCTTAAACAGGAGGACTAAAATGAGAGAAAAAAATGAAAAAATTTTTGGGCCTGAAGACTTAAAAGATTTATCTCCGGAACAAGTTGTAAGTTTATACAAAGAACAATATAAAACTGAAAAAAAAGAAAAAAAAACTATTTCAAAATTTCAACATTATTATGTTGAGAATCCAGAATCTGAATTAACAATAAAAGAATTAACCCTTACTTTAAAAAATGGACATACTTATATTTTTAAAGCACCTTCAGGTGTATATGGAAAAAAGGAAATAGATAAAGCTACTAAAATATTATTGGAAAATGGTGATATTACAGGAAAAAAAATTTTAGATATTGGATGTGGATACGGGGTAATAGGTATAACATTAAAAAAAGAACACCCTGATATTGAAATTTATATGAGTGACATTAATAAAAGAGCCGTGGAATTTTCAAAAATAAATGCAAAAAATAATAATATTTTTGCTGATATCAGGCAGGGATATTTATTCGACCCATGGAAAGATTTTTTATTTGAACAAATAATATCTAATCCACCTATTGTTGCAGGTAAAAAAGTCTGGATGAAATTAATAGAAGATTCATATAAACATTTAGTTATTTTTGGAACACTACAATTAGTTGCCTTTCATAATAAAGGCGGAAGTAGGATTAAAGATTATATGAAAAAAATATTTGGAAATGTTATTGAAATTGTGAAAAAGGGTGGTATTAGAGTATACAAGTCGGTGAAAACACAATGATTGAATTAAAAAATATTACTTTTAATTATAAAGATAAAAATATTTTTGATAATTTAAATCTCATATTAAAAAGTAAAATACCAATTGGATTGGTTGGAGATAATGGAAGTGGAAAATCCACATTGTTAAGAATTTTATGTGGTATTTTGACTCCTGATAATGGCGAATTTTTTTTGTATAATAAAAAAATAAATTTTTATGATGAAAGTTCTTTATTATTTTTGAAAAAAAATGTTGGCTATATATTTCAAAACCCTGAGAATCAAATTGTCGGTGTAACGGTTGAAGAAGATATTGCTTTCGGACTTGAAAATCTGGGATTAGAAAGAAATGAAATAAAAAAAAGAATTAATTGGGCTTTAAGTGTAACAGACCTATTGGGATTAGAAAAAAAAGACCCTAATACACTTTCTGGCGGTCAAAAACAGCGTCTTGCAATAGCTTCTATGATTGCTATGCAACCAAATTTTATTTTAATGGATGAGCCAACTACTATGTTAGACCCTGAAGGACGTGATGAAATATATAAAGTAATAAAAAATCTTATAAATATAGGTAAAACTGTTATTATAGCTTCACATCATGCAAAAGATCTTCAATTTGTAGAAAAAATTATAGCATTAGATAAAGGAAAAGTTGTATTTTATGATAGTAGAGACAAATTTTATCAGTGGTCAGAAAACAAAAAATTCAATGTTGAAATACCTTTTGAAAATATTGTAAAAAAATATACAGGAAAATCTATAAAAGATTTGGAGCGAAATATATGTCTATAGAAGTAAATGATATTTCATACACATATGCTGAAGGAACTCCTTTTGAATCTATTGCTTTAAAAAATATTAATTGGGAAATTAAAGAAAATTCAATGTGGGTAATTTTAGGTAAAACAGGCTCTGGAAAAACCACATTAATACAAACACTAAATGGTTTATTAATTCCAAAAAATGGTGAAGTAATGATCGATGGCTTATCAACAAGAGATTCAGATATAAAAAAAATTAGAGAAAAAGTTGGTATGGTCTTTCAATATCCAGAAAATCAATTTTTTCTCCCCACAGTTATAGAGGAATTGTTATATGCTCCAAAGAATTTTAACAAAAGTATTTCTAAAAATGAGTTATACAATATATTGAACTTAATTGGTTTAAACAGTTCGTTTTTAAACAGAAATCCATTTAATCTATCTGGAGGAGAAATGAGAAAAGTTGCTATTGCATCTATATTATCTTATGATCCAAAATACATTATATTTGACGAACCTACAGTAGGATTGGATTATAGCGGAAGAAAAAAAATCTGGGAAATAATAAAAAAACTTCAAAAACTTGGGAAAACAATTATAATAGTAACACACTGGATAGATGAATTAATACCTTTTAAGCCAAATATTTTACATATACATAATCACGAAATAAATTATACTGGTAGTTTTGATGATTTCATACTTCTTGGGGAAAATGAATTGAGAAAAAAAAATATTTCCTTCTCGGAAAAACTCAAATTATATTACTGTTCATTAAAAAATAATATAAAATTAGAGAAATTATTTCAATATTGAAAAAAAAAGACGTTGACTAATTAAAAAAATAATGTTATAATACTATCTGTCTTGGGAGGTCGTCTAATGGCAGGACAGCGGACTCTGGATCCGCCGATGGAGGTTCGAGTCCTCCCCTCCCAGCCATTTTAAACAGTTTTAGGCACACGCCTGTAGCTCAATTGGTAGAGCGGCGGTCTCCAAAATCGCAGGCTGGGGGTTCAAGTCCCTCCGGGCGTGCCATTTTTAAGAATGTGGGCCATTAGCTCAGCTGGTAGAGCGGCTGACTCTTAATCAGTAGGCCGTGGGTTCGAATCCCGCATGGCCCACCATTTATTGTTTCTTATTTTTAAAGAGGAAGCCACCCAGTAGCTTCCCACCTCGGACAAATAAGTCGACAGGGGTTTAAAATTTACGGGAAATACATGGGTGGAGATTACTCCACCCATTTTTTATATATTTGATTTCTCATGTAAGCAAACTGTTTGGTTTTCTTTTTTCATCAGTTATTTGATAAATACTTTGTTTTATTATATAATCAAAATTTTTATTTTTATTTCTTTTCGCGTATGCGAAAAAGAACAGGAGGGATAAGTATTAAAAAATCAAAAGATACAACTTTGAGAAACGAGGAAATTAAAGTAAGGGAAGTTATGGTAATTAGTAATTTGGGAGAACAATTAGGAGTAATGGAAACAAAAAAAGCTTTACAATTAGCTTATCAAGAAGGACTCGATTTAGTTTTAGTTTCACCAAATTCAAATCCACCAGTTGCTAAAATCATGGATTTTGGCAAGTATAAATATGAAAAAGAAAAAAGGGCAAAAGAAGCGAAGAAAAAACAGAAAAAACAAATATTAAAAGAAATGAAATTTAGGTTGAGAATTGATGAACATGATTTTAATACGAAAGTGAGGAGAATTAGAACTTTCCTCGAGGATGGTAATAAGGTTAGGGTTGTCGTAATGTTTTTAGGAAGAGATATTATGTTTACAGATAGAGGAAAAGAAATATTGGAAAAAGTTATAAAAAAGGTTGAAGATATTGCAGATGTTTCTCGAGCACCAAAAATGGCTGGAAGAGATATGGACATGATTTTATCACCAAAAACAAAAAAATAATTCAAAGGAGGATTATTTATGAAAATTAAAAGACATTCTTCATCAGCAAAAAGATTTAAGGTAACAGGTTCAGGAAAAATCAGAATGAGAAGATCAAATGTTGGACATAATACAAGAATAAGAGGAAAAAAGAGAATGAAAAGATTACATCAGTATAAAGACATCCCAACAGGTTTAAACGATAAAGTTGAAAGATTACTCGGATTGAAATAATAAAAATAGTCGAAAGGAGAGACTTAAATGAGAGTAAAGAGAGCCATTCATGCCAAGAAAAAAAGAAGAAAATATTTAAAAGCCGCTAAAGGTTATAGAGGCGCTTTAAGCAGAAGATACGTATTGGCTAAACAACAGTTCTTTAGATCAGGAAAATATGCATACGCTGGTAGAAAACAAAAGAAAAGAGACTTCAGAAGATTATGGATTACAAGAATAAATGCAGCAGCAAGAAACGAAGGATTAAAATATAACGATTTAATCCATGGTTTAAAATTAGCTGGCGTAACTATTAATAGAAAGATGCTATCTGAATTAGCTGTAAATGATTACGAAGCTTTCAAAGAATATATTAATATCGCAAAAGAAGCTTTATCTAAATAATATAATATTTGAGGCACCTGATGGTGCCTCAAATATTATATTTTATTTAATTTCAAATATTTTTATAATATAGTCATAAGATTTATCTATTTTACTTATAATCTCATTTCTCACATCAATTAAATTAATTTTTTTCAAATTCCAGATTTTTGTTTTCAATACCATTAAAACAGGTTCCTTTATATTCATATCTGGAATTTTATATGATTCCAAAAATAATGGATTTTTATTTTTTATATATACTTTCGCTAATTTTCCAAACTCTATTACTAAAGATTTATTTTTAAATTTATCTGGAATACCAAATACAAAATGAACTTCATTTAAAGTATAATAATAATATATATCTTTTTGCCATACATTATAGGTTTTTAAAATATTCTCCAGTGTTTTATCATCAATGTATTTATACAATGATAAATATTTTAAGCCTTTTAATTTTTCCGATAATATATATTTCTTTATTAATATTTCATCGCCCTGTACAAAAAAACTTGGAATTATAATTGGCGATTGGTAAATTGACATATTTGCAGATATTTTTATTTTTTTGTTATATTTTTTTGCTAAATTATTATATATTTCTTTTAAATCTATGATTTCATCATCTATTAGTTTCGGATACAATGAACTCATGTATTTAGAAGGTTTTTCCGGCATTAATGATAAAAAATATTTTCCTTCATTATCAAAAAATATATTCAAACTTGGAAATTTGTTGTTTATATCAAAAATAGAAAATGCCACTAAATGTGTATATTCGTCAGCTAATTTATCTTTTTTTTCATTAAAATATTTTATTGCCATTTTCTTTAAATTTGTTAAGCCTCTTAAATCGCATTTGAGTAGCATTTTGTCACCTCACCTAAAAATCATATTTATTAAATTAAGAAAATCAGTATATAGGATTTTTTTATCATCAGCTGTATAAAATATGGGTTGTATTGTTTTAGTTTTTATTGTTTTCTTTGCATCAAAAATTATTTTAAATTTTACATATTTCCCAAAATAATATGCATCACCTTCAAATACCACATTAATCTTATTTAAATTTTTTATACAATACCATTTTGTATTTGAAAAAAAATTATCAAAATATGATCCTATTTTTTTATCTGGATATCCATAAAAAGAACTATTTTTTATTATATTTATGTATTCTTCGTCAGTAAGACGAATTTCAAACATGTCTTTTATATAAAAGAAATAGATAAAAGACAACATTAGAAATAATACTATTATTGAAACTGATATTATAAGTATAATATATTTAGCAGGTATGTCTTTAATATATTTCACCCCCTATTTATTTTTTCTATAATTGTATAAATAAATCCCTTGAATTATTAACATCATTAAAGTATAATTGTATTAAAACATAGATTTTAGATTTTGATTTTTTATTTATAATAGACTACCTGAAAATTCTAAAGAAAATATGATTTATAATAAACATTTGATAAAATAATGACAAATGTTATTAGGAGGTAAAAATATGGATATTGGAAAAAGGTATACACCAGATAAAATAGAAACAAAATGGTATAAATTCTGGCTTGATAACGATTTATTCAAAGCAAAGGGAGAAGGAAATGGAAAATTTTCAATGGTTATACCTCCTCCAAATATAACTGGAAAAATACATATGGGACATGCTCTTAATATAACCTTGCAAGATATAATAACCCGTTTCAACAGAATGCAGGGAAAAGATACCTTATGGCTTCCTGGAGAAGATCATGCAGGTATTGCGACTCAACATGTTGTTGAAAAGTTTTTAATAAAAAGCGAGGGAAAAAGAAAAGAAGAATATGGAAGAGAAGAATTTATAGAAAAAGTTTGGAAATGGGCTAATGAATATAAGGAATATATAAAAAAACAAATTATGGCCATAGGTGCATCTGTTGATTGGTCAAGGGAAAGATTTACATTAGATGAAGGGCTTAATAAAGCTGTAAGAAAAGTTTTTGTTGAATTATATAATGAAGGATTAATATATAAAGGAAAATATATTGTAAATTGGTGTCCAAGCTGTGGTACTGTATTATCTGATGAAGAAGTTGAACACAAAGATGAAAAAGGCGCATTATATCATATAAAATATCCTTTAAAAGGTGAGAATAACTATATAATTATCGCAACAACTAGACCAGAAACAATGTTAGGGGATACCGCTATTGCTGTTCACCCATCGGATGAAAGATACAAAGATTACGTTGGTAAAACCGCTATATTACCATTAGTTGGAAGAGAAATACCTATTATAGCAGATAAATACGTTGATCCATCATTCGGAACAGGTGCTTTAAAAGTAACCCCTGCACATGACCCAAATGATTATCTTCTTGGACAAAGGCATAATTTAGAATCTGTTCAAATAATGGATGAATATGCAAAAATAAATGAAAATGGAGGAAAATATTCCGGATTAAACAGAGAAGAAGCAAGAAAAGCGGTTATTGAAGACCTGGAAAAAGAAGGTTATTTAATAAAAATAGATGAATTAGAACATTCAGTTGGTCATTGTTATAGATGTAATACTGTGGTAGAGCCTTTTTTACTTGATCAGTGGTTTGTTAAAATGAAACCTTTAACAGAAAAAGCTATTGAAGCTGTTGAAAAATCTGATATTAAATTCTATCCTTCAAGATGGAAAAAGGTATATTTGAATTGGATGAATGAAATCAGGGATTGGTGTATTTCAAGACAGTTATGGTGGGGACATAGAATTCCAGTATGGTATTGTGAAGACTGTGGCCATATAAATGTCTCAGAAGAAAATATACAACAGTGTCAAAAATGCGGTTCTACAAACATAAAACAAGATGAAGATGTTTTAGATACATGGTTTAGTTCAGCATTATGGCCATTCTCTACACTTGGTTGGCCAGAAAATACAGATGACCTAAAAAAATACTATCCTACAGATTTACTTGTAACAGGATTTGATATCATCTTTTTCTGGGTAGCAAGAATGATAGTTATGGGCGAAAAATTTATGAAAAACAAACCATTTTCTGATGTATATATACACCAATTAGTCAGAGACAAACATGGAAGAAAAATGTCAAAATCCCTTGGGAATGGCATTGATCCATTAGAAATTATAGAAAATTTTGGTGCTGATCCTATGAGATTTACATTAGCTATTTTAGCAGCTCAAGGGAGAGACATTAAACTTGATCCTAAATCCTTTGAGTCATATTCAAAATTCGCAAATAAAATCTGGAATGCTACAAGATTTGTTTTATTAAATATGGATGATTTTGAAAAAATTGAACTTACTCCAGATATGCTGGAATTAGAGGACAAATGGATGCTATCTAAATTAAACAAAACAATAAAAATAGTCTCAAGTTCTCTAAAAAAATATGAATTTAATATCGCTGCGAGAGCTTTATATGACTTTTTCTGGAATGAATATTGTGATTGGTATATAGAAGCTGTAAAAAATAGATTAAAATCAAAAAATAAACTAATTGCTCAAAATGTTTTAGTTAGAGTATTAGATACGTCTTTAAGACTTTTGCACCCATTCATGCCTTTCTTAACAGAGGAATTATGGCAGAATTTACCAAAAATTAATGAAGAAAAGTATTTAATAACTGCAAAATGGCCTGAATTTAATCCTGAACATGATTTTGAAAAAGAAGAATATGAGTTTGAAAAAATAAAAAGTTTTATTAGAGGCATAAGGAACGTTAAAGCCGATATAAATATACCTCAAATCACAAAAATAGAAATTGCATATAAAACATTAGGAGATAATAGCTGGATAAAAAATAACGAATCAATAATAAAGGAATTAGCCTTTGTTACGGAAATAAATGTTGTTGATGAAAAACCAGAAAAATCTGCTACATCATATGTTGATGAAACCATAGAAGCATATGTTAAATTGGGAGAATTAATAGATATCGATGCAGAAAAAATTAGATTAAATAAGAAAAAGGAAAAATTAGAAAAAGAATTTATAAAATATGATAAAAAATTGAAAAATAATAAATTTATTTCCAATGCTCCAGAGGATGTAATAGAGGATGTAAAAGAAAAGTATTCAACAGTAAAAACACAAATAGAAAAATTAGAAAAATTAATAGAGGAGCTAAAATAGTATGATTTCAACATTAAAAGAAGCTGTTGAATATATATATGATAGACGTGGTGGAACAAGAATCAAATATGGATTAGATAGAATCAATAAATTATGTGATTTATTGGGAAATCCTGAAAGGGATTTCCCGGTTGTTCATGTCACAGGTACAAATGGTAAAGGTAGTACATCTAAAGCTATACACAATATTTTAAAAGAACATGGTTTAAAAGTCGGTTTGTTTACATCACCTCATTTAACTCATATTTCTGAGAGAATAAAGATAAATGGAAAATCAATAAAAGATAGTGAATTTATTGCAATATTAAATGAAATGATTTTCTCTATTGAAAAAATGGATAATATGAAAGATGAAATGTCTCCTTCTTTTTTTGAAATAATCACAGCACTTGCTTTAAAATATTTTTCAAACCAAAATGTAGATGTTGCCGTATTAGAAGTTGGTTTAGGAGGTCGATTAGACGCTACAAATGTTGTAGTTTCTGATGTTTCTGTTATAACTACCGTTCAATATGACCATATGAATTTATTGGGAAATACCTTGGAAAAAATTGCTTTTGAAAAAGCGGGAATAATAAAAAATAACAATAACGTAGTTTTGGGTAATATAACGGATTCTGCCAAAAAAATAATCCTTCAAAGAGCTAATGAAGTTGGAATTAATAATGTTTTTGAATTTGAAAAGGATTTTACTTTTAAAAATCCTGCTTTTTCTTTGAACTGGAATTCCATAGATTATAAGAGTAAATATAATAAAATTGATAATTTGATTTATAAAGCCAATGGGACATATCAGCCTTATAATATTTCAACTGCTATAATGGCTGTTGAAAGTTTTTTTGAGAAAAAAGATAAAAAACTTGATATTAATAAAACTAAAAAAGCTCTAAAAGGTTTTTTATGGGAAGGTAGATTCGAACTATTAGAATATAAAAATAAAAATGTTATTTTAGAAGGTGCACATAATATTTCTGGTGCTTTAGCTTTAAAAAATTCTATAAAAACGTATATAAAAAGCTTTAAAAAAGCTGCTTTAGTTGGCATATTGGACGATAAAGATATTGAAGGAATGGTTAATATTATAGCAAACGAATTCGATTATATTATCATTACTCAAGTTCCAAATAAGCGTTCAAATAATCCAGAATATGTATATGAATTATTTAAAAAATTTAATAAAAATGTTATTTTCATTAAAGATCCTGTTGAAGCCTTTAACAATTTGCTTTCTTCACCATATGATTATTATTTTGTCACTGGGTCTTTGTATTTAGTTGGAAAAATACGCGGATATATATTCAATCTGGAGGAAATTTGATGATTAGAAAAATTACCGGGTTAATACAAACATTAACCACATCTGAAATAATTATACAATCGGGAAATTTTTACTTTGAAAGCATTCCAACATATAGAATATTAAAAAATTGCGAAAAAAATAAGGAATATTTATTCGAAACATATTTAGATATAAACGAATGGAATATATCTCTTTATTTATTTTATGATGAATTTGAAAGAAATATGTTTTTATCTTTAAAAAAAGTTTCTAAATTAGGTGCAAAAAGTGCTATTAAAATAATTCAAAACGCTGATGCGAAAAATATAGCTAATATGATTTCCACAAATGATATAAATGGATTATCAAAATTACCCGGAATTGGCAAAAAAACTGCTGAAAGAATCGCCAATGAATTAAAAAATAAATTTGAATCTTTTATTTCAACAGACAATAATAATAAATTTAATGATGCTTTAGACGCCTTAGAAACCTTAGGATTTGATAGAAATAAGATTTATACTATCTTAAAAGATTTAGATCTTAATAGTCTTTCTTTAGAAAATATTATTACACAAGCCTTGAAGAAATTGTGATAATATCTTAATTTTAATTAATGAAAATAATGTTAAAATATATATTGATATACAATTGGGGGTGTACTATGAGGATTTTAATTTTAGCTGCTGGTTTGGGAAAAAGGATGAAATCAAAATATCCAAAAGTTATGCATAAAATAATGGAAAAAGAATTGGTAAACTGGGTTATCGATACAGCAAGAAAACTAAATCCAACAAAAATAGGAGTGGTTTTAGGTCATAAAAGTGAGATGATACAAAATATACTTCCAGAAGATGTTGAAATTTACTATCAAAAAGAGCAATTAGGTACCGGCCATGCTGTAATGTCTGCTAAGGATTTTATAAACGATGAAAACATATTAATATTATACGGAGATACGCCTTTAATAACTGCTAACACATTAAATAAGCTTATTGAAAAACATAATTCAACTGATGCTGATGCAACTATATTAACTGCTATTTTAGATAATCCAACAGGATATGGAAGAATATTAAAAGATATTAAAGGAAATTTTATAGATATCATCGAAGAAGCAGATACTGATGAAACACAAAAGAAAATAAAAGAAATAAATTCTGGATTTGTTATATATAAAGGCAAGAAACTAATAGATGGTTTAGCAAAAATTAAACCAAATAATAATCAAGGTGAATATTATCTAACTGATGTAGCAAAACACTTAAATTATGTTGAAACGTATATTTTAGAAGATTTTTCAGAAGCACTTGGAATAAATAACAGAATACAACTTGCTGAAGCTGAAAAAATAATGAAAAAAAGAACTCTAACTAATTTGATGATAGACGGAGTTACTATTATTGACCCTGATACAACATATATATCTCCTGACGTAAAAATTGGACAGGACACTATAATTTATCCTATGACATTTATTTACGGAAAAACTGAAATAGGTGAAGAGTGCGAAATAGGACCAATGACTCGAATTGAAAATTGTAAGATTGGTAATTTTGTAAAAATTTTCAGGTCTGAATGTGAGGAAGCCATAATTGAAAATAATGTTTCTGTTGGGCCATATTCAAGGTTAAGAACAGGTACGGTATTAAAAGAAAATGTAAAAATTGGAAATTTTGTAGAAACTAAAAAAACCACTATAAGTAAAAATACCAAAGCACAACATTTAACATATTTAGGTGACGCATTTATTGGTGAAGACACAAATATTGGAGCAGGAACAATAACATGCAATTACGATGGGAAAAATAAACATAAAACATATATTGGAAACAATGTTTTTGTTGGTAGCAACACAGCTTTAGTTGCACCAATAAAAATTGAAAATAATGCTCTAATAGGAGCTGGTTCTACAATAACTGAAAACATCCCAGAAGGAGCGTTGGCTCTTGGTAGAGCACGACAGATAAATAAAGAAAACTGGGTATTTAAAAAGAGGGAGAAAGGAGAGTAAAAAAATGCCTTTTTCAATGGCCCACGAAATTAAAATTTTTACCGGGAATTCTAATCCCACATTAGCTGAAAAAATTGTTCAATATTTAGGCATAAGATTAAGTGAAGTTGAATTAAAAAGATTTGCTGATGGTGAAGTGAATTTGAGAATTGGTGAAACTGTTAGAGGATTGGATACATTTGTTATTCAATCAACATCTTCTCCAGTAAATGAAAATTTAATGGAATTATTAGTTATGATTGATGCTCTAAAAAGAGCTTCTGCAAATTCGATCGCTGTTGTTATCCCATATTTTGGATATGCAAGACAGGATAGAAAGGCGAGAGGAAGGGATCCTATTTCAGCTAAATTAGTTGCAAACCTTTTAACTGTTGCTGGCGCAACAAGAATAGTCACGATTGATTTACACGCTGAACAAATTCAGGGTTTTTTTGATATACCTGTGGATAATTTAATGGGCTTTCCTGTATTCGTAAATTATTTTAAAAATGAATGTGAAGATTTCGATTCCAATTCATCAGTTGTTGTATCACCTGATGTTGGTGGTGTAAAAAGGGCAAGAAAGTTTGCAGAAAAAATGAATTTACCTCTTGCTATCCTTGATAAAAGAAGACCAAAAGATAATGTTGCAGAAATTGTAAATATAATTGGTGATGTTAAAGATAAAACTGCTATCATTTTTGATGACATAATAGATACGGGTGGATCTTTGGTTGGAGCTGCTGAGATGTTGAAAGAAAAGGGAGCTAAAAAAGTTATTGCTTGTGCAACGCATGGCGTTCTTTCCAAAAATGCAAAAGAAAAGTTACAAAATTCAGTAATTGAAAAAGTATATGTTACAGATACAATATATCATAATGATTTGCCTGGTAAATTTCATGTATTATCGGTAGCGTCACTTCTCGGAGAAACTGTAGCCAGAATTAAAAATAATCTATCTGTAAGTATATTATTTAAATAATTAAACAAAATAATTTATTCATATAGGAGGGATTCAAATGGCAAAAGTATACCAACTAAAAGCTATTGAAAGGAAAGATGGAGAAAAATCAAATCATGTAAAAAAAGAGGGTTTTATCCCTGCAGTAGTGTATGGACCTGGTTTAGAAGGAAACATTCATTTAAAAATTTCTTCAGTTGAAACAATATTAATGCTTGATAAAATTGAAGAAACTACACCTATTCAATTGAATATTGAAAAGGAAAATGGCGAAACATACAAAGTTACAACATTTTTAAAAACTGTTCAAAGACATAAAGTAACGGATAAACCTATTCATGCAGATTTCTATGTACCTTCAAAAGGACATAAAATGCATCTTAATATCCCAATAGAATTTGTTGGAGAAGCAAAAGGATTATCCAGAGGTGGTATGTTAGATATACACCATCATGAATTACCTGTTGAAATTTTACCAAGAGATATTGTTGAAAAATTTGTTGTTGATATAACTGATTTAGATGTTAACGACCATTTAACAGTAAAAGATTTAAATATTGCTGAATCTATAGATGTTTTATTGGATGAAGATGAAATTATTGTATCAATTCCAGTAGCTGGAAGAGTTTCTGAAACTACTGAAGAAACAGAAGAAGAGGGAGAAGAAGCTTAATATATGAAAATAATAATTGGATTAGGTAATCCAGGCCCACGTTATGTATTTACAAAACATAACGTGGGGTTTTTGGTTGTAGATAGATATTATGAAATAAATAAAGATAAATTTAAAAAAACAGAAAAAAGATCTTTTGAAGGATATTATAATAATGAAATAATCCTGGTAAAACCACTTACATATATGAACTTAAGTGGAAAAGTTTTATATGAATTAAAAGAATATTATGATAATCCAGAGGATATAATAGTAATATATGACGATGTTGCTTTAGAATTAGGAAAAATAAGAATTAGACCTAACGGTTCATCAGGAGGACATAACGGTTTAAAATCTATAATATCTACCTTACAAAGTACAGATTTTCCAAGAATTCGTGTAGGAATTGGTCCAAAACCAGAATATATAGATCTTGCAGATTATGTTTTAAGCGAATTTTCAAATGATGAATATTATAAAATAAATAAAGTAATAGATAAGATAATCCCCACAATAGATCTAATATTGGAAAATAAAATCGTTGAGGCTATGAATAAATATAATAATAAAATGCTTACTGGAGATGACATTTAATGAAATGCCATTTATGTCAAAAAAATAATGCTGAAATAATACAGAAATTCGATTATGACGGCATTGAAACAAAAATCGGATACTGTCAAAACTGTTTAAATGACGTGGCTAAATTTCATACTATTCCTGTAAATAAAAATAAATTAAGTTTATTTTCTACCAATGTTTTTTTTAAAAATAGATTTCCAGTCAAAAATAAATCAATAGAAATTAAAAATGTCAAAAGCCGGGTAATAATAGAATTTCCAATAGCTATAAAAAGTTTATTATTTTCAGATGATGATAATTCAAAACTCAGAAACACTCAAACATTAATAAAACGCGGATTCGAATTTTGGAAAAATGAATACGAAATTGCAAAAAAGGAAATGAATGAAGAAAGAATGAAATTAATAGAAGATATATTGAACAAAATAAAAAAATTGTTATAAATATAAAAAACAGGCACAATGCGCCTGTTTTTTTTATTTATAACATAATCTTTGCCTCTTCATACGTATCGAGAATATTCATCAATCTATTAACTTTAGTAATATCTAAAATATCTTTTATTAAAGCATTAATATTTATAAAAATCAATTTATTGTTATATGTCCTTGCCTTTTGGATTAAAGAAATTATTATCCCAAGACCGTTACTATCTATAAAATAAACATTTGAAAAATCTACAATTATTTTAGCATCTTTAAGCATTAGCGTTTTATTTAATGCTTCTTTTATTTTCTGGCTATTTTCAACTGTAATATTATTTAAAAATCTTACTTTAAAAAAATTCTTCTTTTTTTCCAATATAAAATATTCATTCATATCTATCCCTCCTGATATATAATCGTCTTTTAAAAGTTTTTGCTTTAATATTAGAAATTTATGATATAATAACCATATAAAAAATAGCGAATTGTTTAGATTCGCAAAGAAGGGAGGATTTTAATGAACGTTATAAACTTAAGTGGTATTATCTTTGGCCTGATTGGAATTATTTTTACTGTCTTTCTAACTTTTAAAGTATTGGAAAACTCTCCAGGAAATGAAAAAATGCAAAAAATATCAGGAGCTATTCAAACTGGGGCAAAGGCATTCTTAACTTCAGAATATAAAATTCTTTATATTATTGTATTACTTATTTTCCTATTGCTTGGATTTACAAATAATTGGATAATGGCTTTATCGTTCTTTTTAGGATCAACATTATCCGTTGCTGCAGGTTTTTTTGGCATGAGTATTGCAACAAAAACCAATACTAGAACCGCTCAAGGTGCTATTGAATCCTTGAGTAAAGGTTTAAAAATAGCTTTTAATGGTGGAGCAGTAATGGGAATGACTGTAGCTTCGCTCGGATTATTTGGTCTGGGTTTAATCTATTATTTGACAGATGGCGATACAATTGCTATGAGTGGATATGCTATGGGGGCATCACTAGTTGCATTATTTGCAAGAGTTGGTGGAGGAATTTTTACCAAAGCTGCTGATGTCGGTGCAGATTTAGTTGGAAAAACTGAAGCTGGAATTCCAGAAGATGATCCGAGAAATCCTGCTGTAATTGCTGATAATGTTGGAGATAATGTTGGAGACGTTGCAGGTATGGGCGCAGATTTATATGAATCATTTGTTGGATCCATATTTTCAGCTTCTGCACTTGGTGTTATCTTATTTAATGAAAAAGGATCTGTTTTCCCTTTTTTAATCGCGTCTATTGGCATATTATCAGCTATTATCGGTATAATAATTTTTAATTTAAGTTTGAAAAATAAAGAAAATGTCAATCCTTCAAAAGCGTTGCATTTCGGCACATATATTGCAAATGGATTAACGCTTATAGGAGTATTATTTTTATCATTAATTTATCTTAAAACTATAAATCCATTTTTTGTTATTTTTTTAGGAATGATTGTTGGAATGATTATTGGTAACATTACTGAATATTATACTGCAAAAAAACCTGTTAAACAACTTGCTAAAAGCGCGGTTAGTGGTGCCGCACCTTTATTGATAAGTGGTATGGCTATTGGAATGGAATCTACTGCTATTCCTGTTATATTAATATCTTTTGCAACTATAATTTCATATAATTTACTTGGATTATTCGGAATAGCCTTAGCTGGTGTTGGAATGCTGGCTACTCTCGGCATTACTCTGGCAATTGATGCCTATGGACCTATTGCGGATAATGCTGGTGGTATTGCTCAAATGGCCGAGCTTGATTCATATGTTAGAGATAGAACAGATCAATTAGATGTTGTCGGTAATACTACTGCAGCTATAGGAAAAGGTTTTGCTATAGGTTCTGCTGCTTTAACTGCACTGGCTTTATTTGCCTCATATACAAAAGTTACTAATTTAAGCATCATCGATTTATCAAAATCACAAGTATTCATAGGAGCTTTAATTGGTGGTATGCTACCATTTTTATTTTCTTCAATGGCTATGAAAGCAGTTGGAGATGCCGCTGAAATAATGGTTCAGGAAGTAAGACGACAATTTAAAGAAATTGTCGGTCTAATGGAAGGAAAAGCTGATCCTGATTATTCTGCCTGTGTTTCAATTGCTACTAAAGGTGCTTTGAGAAAAATGGTTTTACCTTCATTACTTGCTGTTTTTATGCCTATTTTAATGTTTTTTATCCTAGGTAAAGAAGCTGTTGCAGGCATGCTTGTGGGAACGACAGTTTCAGGTGTAATGCTTGCAATATTTATGGCAAATTCTGGTGGTGCATGGGACAATGCAAAAAAATATATAGAAGAAGGCAACTTTGGAGGAAAAGGTACATTTGCTCATAAAGCTGCTGTCATAGGAGATACTGTTGGTGATCCTTTTAAAGACACTGCCGGACCAGCAATAAACATATTAATAAAACTTATGTCTATAATATCAATTGTTGTTATTCCAATATTAATAAAAATCTTCGGGTAAAGGAGGATTAATATGAAAAGAATTGCCGTTTTAAATGTTGGTGGAGATTGTCCTGGTTTGAATAGTGCTATTAGAGCTTTAGTTAGAAAATCCGCTATGGAAGACATTGAAGTCTTAGGAGTATATGATGGTTTTAAAGGTTTTTTAGAAGATAGAGTATTTGTAATGACAAAAGAACATGTATCAGGAATATTGGAACGTGGTGGAACTATTTTAGGCTCTTCTAAATTTGATCCTACAAAAAATTCTAACGATCTGTTGAAATTAAAAGAAAATTTTGAAAAATATCAGATTACTGCCTTTGTAATAATGAGTGGACATACTGGTACAGAAATAGCCATAAAATTATCGGATGAAGGTATGCCTTCAATTATAATTCCTGCAACAATAGATAATGATTTACCATGGACCGATTTCAGTATAGGTTTTTTTACAGCTTTAGAAACAGTAACAAAAACTCTTGACTCTCTTCATTCTACAGCTAGCGCCGGTCATAGAGTTATTGTTGTCGAAGTTGGTGGCGATGAAGCTGGTTGGCTGGCTACATTAGGAGGTTTAACCGGCGGAGCTGATTATATATTAATTCCCGAAATTAAATTTAATCCTGATAAATTAATTGAAAATATAAGAAAAAGATACGAAGAAGGTAAAAAATTCTCCATTGTTGTAGTACAAGAAAAATGTTCATTATCTGAAAGATTAAAAATTATTAAAGAAAAATTACCTGAAAGTTCCCCTTCTGAAATAGTTTCAAGATATATTAAAAACACTATTGAAGGAGTTGAATGCAGAAATGTTAATCTGGGCTATATGCAAAGGGGAGGAACACCTGTATCTTTTGATAGATTGATCGCAACAATGTTTTCAACAAAGGCTATTGAATACATAAAAAAAGGAAAAGTCAATATTGCACTATCTCTAAAAGGTTTCGAAATATCGAGTGTACCTTTTTCACAAGATTTATTAAACAATAAAGAAATTGACTCCAGAATTTATGAAATGGCAAAAATATTTTTCTAAAAAAGCCCGTACGGGCTTTTTTTATTTTTATGCATCAAATTCTTTATTCTTCATATATATATATATATATATAATGGTTCGTAAAGTTAATAATTAATTTCTTATGTTAATATAAGAAATGAAATTTTTTTCATACTTGACAAGTATATTAAAATATAGTAAAATATAAACAAGTTTTTACGTTTAATACATTTGAATAGGGAGGGATTCTATGAAAAAAATTTTAGTGGCAGTGGTTTTAGTCCTTTCTATGGTATTGTATGCGAATATCAAGATTGGTGTAGTATTACCAATGACTGGAGGAATTGCAGCTTTTGGTGAAATGAGCTGGCAGGGTGTGGAATTAGCTCATGAAATGTATCCAGAAGTTTTAGGCGAAAAAATTGATCTTGTATTAGTAGATAATAGATCAGAAAAAACAGAAGCCGCAAATGCTGTAAGTAGGGTTATCGATAAAGAAAAGGTTGTTGCTATTATTGGTGAAGTTGCAAGCGCTCATTCTTTGGCTGGTGGTGCTGTTGCAGAAAGAAAGAAGATTCCTATGTTAACTTCTTCCTCAACAAACCCATTGGTTACTAACAGAAAAAAATATGTTTCACGTGTATGTTTTATTGATCCTTATCAGGGTGCTGCCGCTGCAATTTTTGCATTTAAAAATTTAAACGCAAAAAAAGCCGCTGTATTTATTGATGTTGAACAAGATTATAGTGTAGGATTAGCAAATTTCTTTAAAAAGAAATTCCAAGAATTAGGCGGAAATTACTTTATCGAATTTTTCAAAACTGGTGATCAAGAGTTCAGTGCTCAATTGACAGATGCCATTAACAAAAATCCTGATGTTTTATACATCACAGGTTATTATCCAGAAATTTCATTATTTGCAAGACAAGCAAGAATGTTAGGTTTTAAAGGTCCTATTTTAGCCGGTGACGGTGCAGAAGCTCCTGAATTAATAAAAATCGGAGGAGATGCAGTAGAAGGATTATATTACACAACTCATTTCCATCCAAAAGGTGCTGCAACCGAAATGACAAAGGTTTTTGTTGAAAAATTCAGGGAAAAATTTGGTTCTGAACCTGGCGCAATGCACGCATTAGGATTTGATGCATATTTAGTATTAAGAAAAGCTATTGAAATGGCTGGAAAACCTGACCCAAAGGCTATAGCAGAAGCTATCAGACAAGTTAAGAATTTTGAAGGTGCTACTGGTATGATAACAATAAACAAGAACGGGGATGCAGAAAAATCTGTTGTTATTGATATGGTTAAAAATGGAGAATTTACATATGTTACAACTGTAAATCCTGCAGCTGAATAATATATAAATAAAATAAATCCCCGGAATTCCCGGGGATTTTTTAAAAAAACGGAGGTGTCGGCATTGAGTGGTTCTATTTTTCTTCAAAACTTATTTAATGGAATAATGTTTGGTGGATTATATGCTCTTTTAGCGGTTGGATATACCATGGTTTATGGTATATTACGATTGATAAATTTCGCTCATGGAGATATTATGATGATGGGCGTTTATTTTGCTCTTTATGCTTCAATTGCTGGAGCTCCATTATGGCTTGCTGTTATAATAGGGGTCATTGGCGCTTCAATTTTAGGATTTTTAATTGATAGAATTGCATATAAACCTTTAAGAAATGCCCCAAGAATTTCTGCTTTAATAACAGCTATTGGTATGAGTTTCTTTTTAGAAAGTTTTGCTGTTGTTGTTTTCGGGGCTGTTCCAAAATCATTTACAGCTGTTTTTAATGAAAAAAACAGATGGATTTTGGACAAAACATGGAATATTGGTGGTGCAAGAATTCCCATATTAACTTTTATAGTATTTTTTATAACTGCTTTATTATTCTTGCTTTTATTCTGGATAGTATATAGAACAAAGATTGGTATGGCTATGAGGGCTATCTCTTCAGATATTCCTACAACTTCTTTAATGGGAATTAATGTAGATATGGTTATAGGATTTACCTTCGCACTCGGTTCAGCCATGGCAGCAGCTGGAGGAATTATGTGGGCTATGAGATATCCTAATGTTCAGCCGTATATGGGATTCATGCCAGGACTAAAAGCTTTCATAGCTGCCGTATTGGGGGGAATAGGTTCTATTCCAGGCGCAGTTGTCGGAGGGTTTTTATTGGGAGTGTTAGAAATATTCCTCGTCGCTTTAATGCCATCTGCTGCTGGATACAGAGATGCTTTTGCTTTTATAATACTCATTGTTATTTTATTAATAAAACCAGATGGACTATTGGGTAAAAAGTCCGTAGTAAAGGTGTGATAGTATGAAGAAATTAAATTATACTTTAACCATTATATTTATTGCTTTATTTACACTTTTCCTATATTATGCTCAAGGAAATTTTAGTGATTATACTTTAAGAATTTTTACTCTTATACCTATATATGCAATTATGGCTGTAAGTTTAAATTTGATAAACGGTATTACAGGCATTTTTTCTTTAGGTCATGCTGGTTTCGTGTTATTAGGTGCATATACTTCCGCATTACTTACTCTTGAACCATTTCAAAAGGAAATTTCATATATAATAGTACCTATTCAACCATGGTTATTAAATTTACATTCTAATTTCCTTATAGCTACGTTGGCCGGTGGCCTTATAGCTGCTATATTTGCATTTTTAATTGGATGGCCAACATTAAAATTATCAGGTGACTATTTAGCAATTGCAAGTTTAGGATTTGCAGAAATTGCAAGAGTTTTAGCCAATAATTTAATAAGCGTAACAAATGGTCCTTTAGGATTAAAAGGACTTCCAAATTACACTAATCTTTATTGGTCATGGGGTTGGTTATTAATTACTTTAATAGCTATAATAAGCTTAATTAAAAGTTCTTATGGAAGAGCATTAATAGCTATCAGAGAAGATTCCATTGCAGCTGAATCAATGGGAATAAATGTATTCAAACACGAACTTATGTCTTTTGTTTTCGGAGCATTTTTTGCTGGAATTTCTGGTGCATTATATGCACATTGGTTAACAACTATCGATCCAAGAATTACAACATTTGGACCGCTGTTAACATTTTATATTTTAATTATGGTAGTGCTTGGAGGATTAGGAAGTATAACAGGATCTATCATAGGAGCTGGTGTATTTGCATTAATGTTTGAATATTTACGTTCTTTAGAAGAACCTTTTGATATATTTGGCGTTCATGTTCCAGGTATTCCTGGAATGAGAATGTTAGTCATATCTGCTATATTTATATTTATTATGATTTTTTGGCAAAAAGGTATTATGGGAAGAGCAGAATTTTCATGGGAAAAATTTTTAAAATTATTTGGAATAAAGGTTAAAAAAACTTCCATAGTTGAGTTATATATGAAAAAAGAAGGTGATGTTGAATGAAAAAAATTCTTGAAATGAACCATATTACCATGCAATTTGGGGGACTTATTGCTGTTAATGACTTTCATAATCAATTATATGAAGGTGAATTGCTTGGTTTAATAGGCCCTAACGGAGCTGGGAAAACAACTGCATTTAATGTTATTACTGGCATATATATACCAACAAAAGGAAAAGTAATATTTGATGGAATAGATATCACACCATTTAAACCTCATGAAATTACTCATCTTGGAATTGCACGAACGTTTCAAAACATCAGACTTTTTCAAGACATGACTGTTTTAGAAAATGTCATAGTTGCTCAACATCATATGTTATCAAATACTGATGTGGATAAAATTCTCAAAAAACACGGAAAAAAAATGAAAGGAAGTTCTTTTTTATGGTTTATTAAGGCTTTAACTAAAGTTGGATATATACATAAAGAAAAAGATATGATTAAAGAAGGATTATTGCTTTTAGAAAAAGTTGGATTATTAGACTTAGCAGAAGAAAAAGCTTCTTCTTTACCATACGGATTACAAAGAAAATTAGAAATCGCAAGGGCTTTAGCAACACATCCAAAAGTATTGTTATTAGACGAACCTGCTGCAGGGATGAATCCTCAGGAATCTGAAGAATTAATGCATTTTATACGTCAAATCAGAGATGATTTCAACCTTTCAATATTATTGATAGAACATGATATGAAAGTTGTAATGGGAATATGTGAAAGAATTTTGGTTCTGGATTATGGTGCTATTATAGCTGAAGGAGAGCCAAAAGATATACAAAACAATCCAAAAGTTATCGAGGCTTATCTTGGAGAGGAGTGGAAGAATGCAAAAGCAGAATGAAATTGTTCTTGAAATAAAAAATCTTAATATTTATTATGGTGCTATTCACGCTGTAAAAGGGATAAATATTAAAGTTCCAAGAGGTAAAATTATAACATTAATCGGAGCAAATGGAGCAGGCAAAACTTCCACTCTTTCTTCTATTGCTGGAATGGTTAAACCAAAAGAAGGTGAAATATTATATAAAAATAATAATATAGCAGGAAAGTCTCCTCATGAGATTAATAGAATGGGTATTGCTTTAGTTCCAGAAGGAAGACGTATTTTTCCAAATCTTACAGTATATGAAAATTTAATGATGGGTGCTTTCAATAGGACTGATAAAGAGGAAATTGAAAGGGATTTACATTGGGTTTATAACCTTTTTCCAAGACTGAAAGAACGATTAAAACAACTTGGTGGAACATTATCTGGCGGGGAACAACAAATGCTTGCTATTAGCAGAGCATTAATGAGCAGACCAGATGTTATTATGATGGATGAACCATCTTTAGGGCTTGCACCTGTATTAGTATCAGAAGTTTTTGACATTATCAAGATAATAAATGAAAATGGCGGCACTATTTTACTTGTTGAACAAAATGCTGCACAGGCATTAAAAATATCTCATTATGGATATGTATTGGAAACGGGTAAAATAATTCTCGAAAATGATTCTGATTTATTATTAAAAGATGAAAATGTACAAAAAGCTTACTTAGGAATGGCATAATACGCCGTCATACTCCGTTCGTGTAAAGCAGTAGCTCCTAAAATTAGGAGCTACTGTCATTTTTTATTAATATATTTCTTTTTTCTAATAATATTAGAAGCGGCAATCCCAAAAGATAGCAGGCAATAAATTCGCCAATACCAATCCAAAATACTGTTGGCCAATACGGAACATTGGCAAGAGGAGCAACATATGCCGAAACTCCAAAAGCATTAACTATAACTGGAGGTAAAGGAGCTAAATATTTATTTGGCATTTTATAAGTTAAATATGCTGCAAATAATGTTAACGCACTACCTAAAAAGATATCAATAGCCCCAAATCCTCCAAACACATTAGCCAGCATAGCGCCGATATATAATGCTGGAATAAATACTGGATTCAAAAATGGCAAAACCGTTAACGCTTCTGAAACCCTAACCTGCATCGGTCCATAGCTAATGGGTTGTAATAAAACCGTTAATGCTACATATAATGCTGCTACAACACCTGCCAATACCATGTTTTTAGTTTTCATTATAACACCTCCTTGTTTTGTTAAGGCGGGTGCCGCGACCGCCGGATGAATTATATCTAAATTTTATTATTAGAGAAATAAAAATATGTTAAAATAGTGAAGTGATAATAAAAAAAATAATTCCAATACCAAGAGAGATTAATGCATGTTTATCGTTTTTTCTTATTTTATCTTCGTTTTTCATGTATCCCTTTCTTGTTTCTTTTACAGAAGAATTAAACAAATATATTCCATTTAGCGTAAAGATTACTCCTAAAAAGAAAAAAATATTTGCCCACATTTTTTTACCTCCACACATCCTTTGAATTTTTACATTAAAGTATTATAATTATATCATGCATAGTAAAAGGAGGTATTAACATTGAATAAAGAATTAACTCCACCACATAATACAGAAGCAGAAGAAGCTCTATTGGGAAGTATATTTTTAGATCCTCAAGTTTTACCTGATGTATTGGAAGAAATTAGATCTAATGATTTTTATAATCAACAATATCAAATTATTTTTAAAATAATAGAAGATTTATTTGATAGAGGACTTCCTGTTGATGCTATTTCAGTTATGGAGAATTTACGAAATGCTAATCTTCTTGAAAAAGCTGGTGGGGAAGATAAACTTATATATTTAGCAGAAGTGGTTCCCACTCCTGCGAATGTATTGTATTATGCTAAAATTGTAAAAGATAAATCACTTCTTAGAAGTCTTGTAAGTGTTAGTTCTGAAATTGTTGAAGCTACAAGAACTATTGGTGAAGCTGAGGAAATTTTAGATTTTGCAGAAAAAAAAATATTTGAAATAGCCGAATCTCGTGCAACAAGAACATATGATTCAGTTCCTAATATTGTTCATGATGTTTTTGAGAAATTAGATGAATTAAAAAAAAGGGCATCTATTGAACCAAATGCTCTTGTTACTGGACTACCTACTGGTTTTATTTCTCTGGATAGATTAACATCTGGTTTTCATAGATCTGATTTAATAATTATTGCTGCAAGACCTTCCATGGGTAAAACAGCATTTGCTTTGAATGTTGCCAGTAACCTTGCTATAAAGTATAAAATACCCATAGCAATGTTCAATCTGGAAATGTCAAAAGAACAATTAGTTCAAAGAATTTTATGCGCAGAAGCAGAAGTAGATTTGCAAAAGGTTAGAACTGGCATGTTAAACAATGATGATTGGGACAAATTGGTAAATGCTGCACATAAACTTTCACAATCAAAAATTGTTGTTGACGATGAACCTGGATTGGATCCTAGAACATTACGTGCAAAAGCTCGTAGAATGAAAAGAGAATATGGAATTGAAGCTATTTTTATTGACTACTTGCAGTTAATGTCATCTAAAAATAGAGGTTCTGAAAGCAGACAACAGGAAATTTCAGAAATATCACGTTCATTAAAACTATTAGCGAGAGAATTAAATGTTGTTATTGTTGCTCTATCACAATTATCTCGTGCTGTTGAACAAAGAGAAGATAAAAGACCGCGATTAAGTGATTTAAGAGAATCTGGCGCTATAGAACAGGATGCTGATATGGTTATGTTTTTATATAGAGATGCTTACTACAAACGAAAAAAAGAAAGTGACAAAAAAGATAAAAATAACGAAAATCTAATACTAAATCATCCCCATGAATCGGAATTAATTATAGGCAAACAAAGAAACGGACCAGTTGGTACTATTAAATTAATGTTTGATCCAAAAGTAACCTTATTTTACGAAAAAGATAGCATTCATAGTGATTCTTACTAATTATTACTATGTCTAAAAAGTTAAATTCATTCAGATAGAAAACAAGAATTTTAAACCAATAGCCCACCGCAAGTTAAATAATTACGGCGTACTATTTAAGAATTTTTTATTTTTGAAAAATACAATTTTTAATCCAAAAAACCGTTGTAAGCGTGTAACACCGCAGGTGTGCTATTGATAATACGGAGGAGAAAGCATGAAAGAAAATTTAAAAAACAAAATTTTAAAACTAATAAAAAACAAACCACTCTTACAAAAAGAATTATATGATAAATTAAAAGCTAAAAATAAAAATGAAAAAAAAGAAATACGAAATATATTGAAAGATTTGCAGGAAGAAGGAGAAGTCTATAAAAATTCAAAAAATAGGTTTTGCATTGTTGGAAATAATATGAAAATCGGTATTATAGAATTTACCCGACGTGGAAGTATGGCATTTGTAACTACAAAAAAAGGAGAAGAGATTGCCATTACTTTAGAAAATACAAAAAATGCTATGCATAAAGATCTGGTATTAATAGAAATAGTAGGGTCATGGCGTGATTTGCCAAAAGGAAAAGTTTTAAGAGTATTAAAAAGGAATATTACAAAAATTGTTGGTATCTTTGAACAAAAAAAGTTATTTGGCTTTGTCTTGCCAATTGATCAAAAAATAAATACAGATTTTTATGTTTCACCTGAAAATTTCAATAAAGCCAAACCGGGACAAATAGTTGAAGCTAAAATAATAAAATATACAAGAAAAAACCCTGAAGTAAAGATAACTAAAATTATAGGAAATGTTAATGACCCAAAGGTTGATCTACCTATTGTAATAATAAAACACGATCTACCAGAACCTGGTGTATTTCCTGAAAATGTTATGAAAGAAGCTTTATCTATACCTAAGACAATTCAGAAAAAAGATTTAAAAGGAAGAAAAGATTTCAGGGACGAATTAATCGTAACTATTGACGGTGATAATGCAAAAGATTTCGATGATGCTGTTCAGGTGAAAAAATTAGACAACGGAAATTATCTATTAGGTGTTCACATTGCTGATGTTTCAAATTATGTAAAAGAAGGGTCTAATTTAGACAAAGAGGCATTTAAAAGAGGTACAAGTATTTATTTAATAGATACAGTTATACCTATGCTACCTCATGAACTATCTGATTGGATCTGTTCTCTGGTTGAAGGTGAAGATAGATTAACTATGTCTTTGTTAATGGAGATAGATAAGGATGGAGAAGTTGTTAATTTTGATGTATATAATGGCATTATTAATAGTAAAAAAAGATTAACATATAATAAGGTGAATAAAATATTAAATAATGATGCTGACTCTGAACTCGAAAAAGAAATTGGATGGTTAAGACCAAACTTGGAATTAATGAAAGAATTAATGGAAATTATAAGAGAAAACAGAAGAAGAAGAGGTGCTATTTTAGACATAGAAGGTGGAGAGGTTAAATTTATTTTTGATGAAAAAGGTAATGTCGAAGATATTATTCCTGTTGAAAGAGGTATATCAGAAGTTATAATAGAAGAATTTATGATAAAAGCTAATGAAACAATTGCTTCCATATTCGATTCTCAGGGATTACCTTTTATTTATAGGATTCACGAAGAACCTGACCCTGATATGTTATTACAACTTAAAAATTACTTAGAAATAGTGGGATTGAGATATAAATTTCCTAAAAACATACATCCTAAATTATTGCAGGATATGTTGGAACATTTAAAGGATCATCCACTAAGAAAAAGCATTCAAAAATTGCTTGTAAGATCTTTAAAAAGAGCAGTATATTCTGATTTAAATGTTGGACATTTTGGATTAGCATCACAAAATTATACACACTTTACATCCCCAATAAGAAGATATCCGGATTTAATTGTACATAGGCTATTAAAAAAATATTTAAAAAATAAAGGTACTCTAAAAAGTAAAGAAATTGAAAAATATTCTAAATTACTTCCAGAAATAGCTTCCCATAGTTCTAAAAGAGAAAGAGTTGCTAATGAAGCCGAATGGGATTTGAATGATATGAAAAAAGTTGAATATATAACAAATCATTTAGGTAAAACATTTGAGGTTTATATAACAAATATAATGAAATTTGGTATGTTTGTTGAAATACCAGAAAAATTTATACAGGGACTTATACATGTTTCTTCAATGGATGATTATTATGTATATAATGAAAAACAAAATGTTTTGATTGGAGAAAAAACTAAAAAGATATATAGGCTTGGAGATAAATTAAATGCTAAAGTTATAAACGCAAATAAATTAACAGCTGAAATAGATTTTGAAATCGTTGAAAAAGATGAAGACAATATCGAAAAGAAATTGAAACAAACATTTCCTAATGCAAAAGTTAAAATAAAAAGAAAGAAAAAAAGAAAATAAAATAAAAAAGAGCCGCACGGCATGGATTACCAATGCGGCGGCCCCTATACCCCCCTTAGGTATTTTTTATTTTCATTATTTATTATACCATAAAAACACAAAAAAGTAACACTTGACTTTTTAAATTCAAAATTTTGTAACATAGTCATTTTTAATCACAAAATACAAAAATATAATAAAAAAATCCTGCAAAGCAGGATTTTTTTATTTCAGATTGAAGACAAACCTCTTTGCTAAATCAAGCAGAGAGGTATTT